>LFJI01000108.1 GCA_001235855.1 Candidatus Burkholderia brachyanthoides | reverse complement strand
GGTGGAGGTGACCATCTCATTAAACCCCACGTTTTCCAAAACGTGGGGTTGGTCAACAGTCTGAAGCGACGGCTTTCACCGTCGCGTCTTCTCTGGCCGCCGTCAAACAAACGCGCTGAGTCAACGACGAGTCAACGCCAAGTCAACAGCACTTCACCGCCCCCGACCCATACCGCGCCTGCTGCCGCTCGCGGAAAAACTCCGCCTAGCTCATCACCAGTTTGTCGGAATGCGTCGTCTGCATGTGCGTGATGTACGCGTCACGCGTCATAGTCGGGCATGCCGACTATGACGCGCATTGCCTGCCCCAGATAGCGGTCCGCCTGTCTCAGATCGGTGAACATCGCACGCTCCTTCAATGACCCGAGCGGACCGCCGTGCTCGCGCCCGACGGCATCGCTTCGAACAGCGTCTCACACACAGTCGGACGCGACTCGCGACGCGTGCGCAGCACCGTCAGCACGCCGAACACCGCGATGCTCAGCACCACGAACATGAACAATCCGGCCAGCGCCACATCGACGTAATCGTTGAAGATGATGCGCTGCATCTCCGGCAGGGACCTCGCAGGCGCCATCACCTTGCCCGCATCGAACGCGTCCTTGAGCTTGGCCGCGTGCGCGAGGAAACCGACCTTCGGGTTCGAATCGAAGATTTTCTGCCAGCCGGCCGTCAACGTGCAGATGAGCAGCCACACCGTCGGGACCAGCGTGACCCACGCATAACGCTCACGCTTCATTTTGAACAGCACGATGGTGCCCAGCATCAGCGCGATACCCGCCAACATCTGATTGGAGATGCCGAACAGTGGCCACAACGTGTTGACGCCGCCGAACGGATCCACCACGCCCTGATACAGGAAGTAGCCCCAGGCGGCCACGCACAGGCCGGTCGCGACCAGATTCGCCGGCAGCGATTCCGTGCGGCGCAGCGCCGGATGAAACGTGCCGAGCAAGTCCTGCAACATGAAACGTCCGGCGCTGAAACGTCCGGCGCGCGTGCCCGCATCGACGGCGGTGAGGATGAACAGCGCTTCGAAGAGAATCGCGAAGTGATACCAGAACGCCATCATCGCTTCGCCGCCGATCACCTGATGCAGAATGTGCACTATGCCGACCGCCAGCGTCGACGCGCCGCACGCGCGATGATCGTCGTCTCGCCGAGCGCCTTCGCGCTCGAGGTCAGCATGAAGCCCCAGCCCGATACGGTCTGCGCGACCGCTTCTGGCGTCGTGCCGAGCACGGCGGCGGGGCTGCTCATCGCGAAGTACACACCCGGTTCGATCACGCAGGCCGCGACCAGCACCATGATCGCCACGAACGATTCCATCAGCATTGCCCCGTAGCCGATGAAGCGCATGTTCACTTCGTTGTCGATCATCTTGGGCGTGATGCCCGACGAGATCAGCGCGTGGAATCCCGACAGTGATGGCCAAACAGCACGTACTTGTTGGCCGGCACGTAGTCAAGGCCATCGTTGTAACGCACGGCGAGCGTCATGCGCAGGCCGTCGAGTTGCAGCACCTTGCCTGCGATGAAGCGCGAATAGAAGTGATACGCGATGAGATAAACGCAGACCGCCGCAATGACGATCCACAGAGCACTGACACGCTCACCGTGCGCGAGCGCGATGGTGCCGAATGCGAACGCGCGCCCAAGAGCGCGAGCACGATCCAGACCAGGAATCCGGAAGCCCGATTCATGGCCTCTCCTAATGTTTATATGTTTGAGCAGGGTCAAGGCCCTAGGGTTTGCCCGTATCGTTCGCCGCGCGGACACTGCGCCCGCAAGGGCGCATTGGGCGGTAATATTCGCTTTCGCCCGCTCGCTCGTTCGCTTACAAGCGTATAACTACGTACGCGGCACTACGTAGCTTCACGTAGCGGCTAACCCTGTGTCATGAATCTCAAGGTCAAGATCTTTCTGCTGGCGATCGTGCCGTTCGCGCTCGCCATCGGCGGCATCGAATACGGCGTGCGGCAACAGGCGACATCGCTCGCGCAAGCGCAGCACGCGACCACGCAAGTCCGCGTACATGTCGAGCAAGGAGCTGGAGTTGCGGCATTACGTGGAGATCGCGAGGAGCGCCATTTCTCCGTATTACGATGCCCCGCCCAACGACCCGCGCAGCGAAGACGCGCGCCGTCAGCTCGCGCTCAACGCGTTGCAAAAGCTCGACTTCGGACAGGACGGCTATTTCTTCGTCTACAATGATGCGTGGCACCTCGCTAATGCATCCGCGTCAGCTCGATCTAGTCGGCCGCGACCTCTGGCTGCCGCGCGACCCGAACGGTGCGCTGACGATTCAATCGCTGATCAATCAGGCATCGCGCCGCGGCGGGTATGTGCGCTGCGCTACGTGTGGCGGCGGCCGTTTACCGGCAAGCTCGCGCCTAAGCTCGGCTACGTTGTTTCGCTCGAGCGATGATGGGGCTGGATGATCGGCACCGGCATCTATCTCGAAGATGTTGATGTTGAATCGACGCTCTCGCGCATCGATGCGCAAGCGGCGTCGAACATCGATCGCACGGTGATGTGGATCGGCGCGATCGCGCTCGCGAGCATCGTAGCGCCGATATCAAGCTCAAGCGCCTTGCGCGGCAAGTGGTGGAATCGCAGGAACAGGAGCGGCGCGCGCGGCTGTCGCGCGAATTGCACGATGGCATCAGTCAGATGCTGGTGTCGGTCAAGCTGCTGCTCGAGTCGGCGTTATTGCGTTTCGAACGCGGCCGCGTGCGTGAACCCGAAGCGGAAGCCGCGCTCTCGACAAGCCTCGGCCGCCTGTCCGGCACGCTGCGCGAAGTGTGCCGCATCTCGCATGCGCTGCGTCCGACCATGCTCGACGACCTTGGTCTCGCCGCCGCGCTCGAACAACTCGCGCGCGAACTCGACGGACAGGAAGACATCGAAGTGAGATTCGAAACGGCGTCGGACCGAAGCGCGGCATTGCCCGACACCGCGAACACGGTGCTTTTTCGCATTGCACAAGAGGCGCTGAACAATATCACGCGTCACGCGAAAGCCACCCACGCGGTCCTCACGCTCGAGGTGTCGAAGCATGCGGTGAGTCTGGAGATCGTCGATAACGGACAGGGCTTCGACATGCCCGCGGTGCTATCCGATCCAACGCGCGGCCTCGGCTTGTGCAACATATGCGAACGCCTCGATACACTGGGCGGCAAGCTGCGCATCGAATCGCAACTCGGGCGCACCGCCATCTCGGCGGCGGTGCCGTTGCCGCACCTAACCTGCAAGGACATGCCGATGCGCACTGAACCCGCTCGCATCATTCCGCTCGCATCATTCTCGTCGACGATCATCCGCTGGTGCGCGACGGCCTGCGCGCGGCTGTAGGCGATGGCGCATCTGCGCGTGATCGGCGCGGGCAATGCGGACGAAGCGCTTGCGCTCGCCGCCGACGAGGCGAATCCGCCCGATCTCGCGCTGATGGACGTCGGCATGGCGGGCATGAGCGGCATTCAACTCGCGGTACTGTTTCACGAGCGACATCCCGGCGTGCGCGTGCTGATGCTGTCGATGCACGACAACGTCGAATACGTGACGCAGGCGGTGCGCGCAGGCGCGAGCGGTTATGTGCTGGAGGATTCGCCGGCCACGGAGATCATTCTCGCGATCGACGCGGTGCTGGCCGGCAAGACGTTCTTCAGCGCGGGACTGGCGGCGCGCATGATCCAGGCACAATCGATGCAGACTCCGTTCGAACGTCTGACGCCGCGCGAACTCGAGATTCTCGATGCGCTGGCGCTCGGTTTATCGAGCAAACTGAGATTGCGCAACAGCACAGCTTGTCCGTGCGGACGGTGGAAACGCACCGGCTCAACCTGAAGCACAAACTCGATATCGACGGTCAGGCCGAGTTGATCAAGTTCGCGGTCGAGCACCGGCACGTGTGAAGCGAGGTTAAGCGAGCTTCGGCGGCAAGGCGTCAGCCCGCCGAACGGGCGTTGTGCTCGGACAGATATTTGATGAGCGCATCGACGCCGCCCTTCTGCAACTGGCCGGCGAACTGCGATTTATAGACCTGGATGAGCCACGTACCCATCATGTCGATGTCGTAGATTTTCCAGCCCTGAGGCGTTTTCTCCAGGCGGTAGCGCACTGGATTATCGCCGCCGCCCGCCGAGATCACGTGCGATTCGACGACCGTATCCCGGGCGTTGGCATCGACCTTCGGGGCATCGAAACGGAACGTCACGTCCTGGTCGCGCAATTGCGACAGCGACACGGCGTAGGTGCGCGCCAGGAGCGTCTGGAACTGGTCGTAAAGCTGCTTCTGCTGCTCGGGCGTGGCGCTGATCCACTCCTTGCCGACGGCGATGCGCGTGGTGCGCTGGAAGTCGGTGACGGGCAGGAAGCGCGTCTCGACCAGTTCGGTGATTTTGGCCATGTCGCCGCTGCGCGCCTTCGGGTCGGCCTTCATGGCATTGACGGTGCCTTCGACCGCGCTCTTCACGACGGTATCGGGACTCGTTTGTGCGAGCGCCGCGCCGGGAAAAGTCAGCGTGGCTGCGAGGAAAGCAAAGCAAATCGACAAATAGCGTTTCATAAATAGCGTTTCATGTTGCCCGTTCTCTATTCTTGGATGGTTCACCGGCGGTACGGGCCCCTGCGTTCTAGGCTGAAAGCCAAGTATATCGACAGCGCCGCCATGTGACAGTTCACTACATGTCGGCTGACGTCGCGCTGCATCGGCCGGCGAAACGGACCGGTATACTTGTCTTGCGCGGCGTGTTCGTCATCGTTGCATCGATACAAATCGAAGCCATGATTCGAATTTCGGCCGTCGGCCCTAATAAAGTAGTCCGCATCGCAGTGCGCAAAAAATATCGGGACCCCAGGTAGCGTCTTCATGCTGACGTCCAACATTACCCGCTTCGTCACACTGGCCATCCGCAAACCGGCGTGGATCATCGCGCTGTCGCTGATGCTCGGCGTGCTGAGCACCCTCTATGTCGTCCATCACTTCAAGATCAGCACCGACGTCAGTCAGCTGATCGAGAACGAGCCGGACTGGGCCGCGCGCAATCAGGCCATCGACGATGCCTTTCCGTCGCGCGGCGCGACGCTTTTGATCGTGGTCGAAGCGCCTGCGCCCGAATTCGCCAGCGCCGCCGCGACGGAACTTGCCACCGCGCTCGCCAAAGAGCCGGAGCAGTTCAAATCGGTCGCGCAACCGGAAGGCGGCGCGTTCTTCGAGCACAACGGCCTGCTGTATCTGCCCACCGCGAAGGTCGATGAAGTCACGAAGCAACTGGTTCAGGCGCATCCGCTCGTCAACCAGCTCGCGCATGATCCCACGCTCACCGGCCTCGCGCAGACGCTCAACACCACGCTCAATGTGCCACTCATGCTCGGACAGGTCAATCTCGGCCAGATGTCCCATCTGCTGGGCACGAGCGCGACCGTGCTCGACCGCGTGCTCGCGAATCAGTCCGCCGCGTTCTCGTGGCGCGATATCGCCGATTCGTCGAAGGACGGTCGGCCGGGACGCGCGTTCGTGACCGTCATTCCCGAACTCAACTTCAACGCGCTGAAGGCCGCTGCGGGCGCATCCGATGCGATCCGCGCGAAATTCACCGAACTCGGCCTGGACAAAAAGTATGCTGCGCGCGTGCGCCTGACCGGCGCACAACCGCTCGCCGACGAGGAATTCGCCTCCGTGCAGGACGGCGCGGTGCTCAACGGCGTGCTGACCTTCCTCGTCGTGCTGGTAATCCTGTGGGTCACGCTGCCCTCCAAGCGCATGATCCTCGCGGTGTTCACCACGTTGTTCGTGGGCCTCGTCATCACCGCTGCGCTCGGCCTCATGATGGTCCACGCGCTCAACATGATCTCAGTCGCGTTCATGGTGCTGTTCGTGGGACTGGGCGTGGATTTCGGCATTCAGTTCGGCGTGAAGTATCGCGAGGAGCGGCACAAGCACAAGCGGCTCGACGTCGCGCTGGCGGAAACCGCGCGACATGTCGCCGTGCCGCTCACGCTCGCCGCCGCCGCGACCGCCGCGAGCTTCTTCTCGTTCCTGCCGACCGCCTATCGCGGCGTGTCCGAACTGGGCCTGATCGCGGGCGTCGGCATGTTCGTCGCCTACGTGACCAACATGACGCTCCTGCCCGCGCTCATCAAGATGTTCGCGCCCCCCGGCGAAGCGAGTTCGCCGGGCTTTCCGGTGCTTGCGCCCGTCGACGAATTCCTCGACCGCCATCGCAAGCCGGTGCTGATCGGCACGCTCGTCGCCGTGATCGGCGCCCTGCCGTTGCTCACGCAGCTGCGCTTCGACTTCAATCCGCTGCATCTGAAGGACTCGCACACCGAGTCGATGGCAACGCTCGCCTCGCTCAAGGACTCGCCGGAGGCGGCCGTCAACAACGTCTCAGTGCTCGCACCGACGCTCGCCGACGCCGATCGCATCGCCACGAAGCTGCGCGCGCTGCCGCAAGTGGCGAGCGCGACGACGCTCTCGTCGCTGATTCCCGCCGATCAGCCGCAAAAGCTCGCGCTCATCCAAGCCGCCGCCGATCAGCTGATGCCCGCGCTCACGCAGCAAACCACGTCGCCGGTGACGGACGAGGTGCGCGTCGCCACCTTGAAGCGCGTGTCGAGCCAGTTGTTGCTCGCGGCCGACGAGCATCCCGGCGCGGGCGCGAAGGAAGCTAAGCATTTGTCGGAGACGCTCGCCAAACTCGCCGCCGCCAATGCCGCCACCCGCGAGCGCGCCGAACACGCGATGTCCGACCCACTGCGCATCGCGCTCGCGCAGTTGCGCGCGCTGCTCACGCCGTCGGCGATCACGCGCGACACCCTGTCGCCCGCGCTCGCCGACGATCTCATCAACGCGCACGGTCAGGCGCTGGTTTCGGTCGCGCCGAAAGCGCCGCCCGGCGTCGATCCGAACGACGACACGCTGCTCGCCCATTTCGCCGACGCCGTGCGGCGCGCCGAGCCGAACGCCATCGGCGAGCCGATCTCGGTGCGCCATTCGGCGGACCTGATCATCAAGGCGTTCCAGCAGGCGGCGGCGTACTCGCTGATCGCCATCGCCGTGCTGCTGTGGATCGCGCTACGCCGTTTCGGCGATGTTCTGAGAACTTTGGTACCGTTGCTCGTCTCCGCCATCGTCACGTTGGAGTTGTGCGTCGTGTTCCGGATGCCGCTTAACTTCGCGAACATCATCGCGTTGCCGCTCATGCTCGGGGTCGGCGTGGCGTTCAAGATTTATTTCGTGATGGCCTGGCGATCGGGCCAGACGCGCCTGCTGCAATCGAGCCTCACCCACGCGGTGATGTTCAGCGCGGCGACCACCGCGACCGCGTTCGGCAGCTTGTGGTTCTCGCATCATCCTGGCACGTCCAGCATGGGCAGGCTGCTGACGCTCTCGCTTTTCTGCACGCTGATCGGCGCCGTGGTGTTCCAGCCGGTGCTGATGGGCAAGCCGCGCCGCGTGCGCGCGGCCGACCGGGCGAAGCTGCGAGCCGCCGAACGACATGACAACCTAAGAGGAATTGAAGAATGACCGTGGGATCGGCCTTATCGAAAAGCGCGTTACGCAAACTGGGATGGAGCCTCGCAATCGCCTCGGCGCTCGCGACGACGGGTTGCGTGACCAGCCCGGATCGCAATCCGAAAGACCCACTCGAACCGATGAACCGCACGGTCTTCAAGTTCAACGACACGCTCGACACCTACGTGGCGAAGCCGGCCGCGCAGTTCTACGTGGACTACACGCCGAGCCCGTTCCGCACTGCCGTTAGCAACTTCTTCTCGAATCTCGGCGACTTCAGCAACTTCGCGAACAACCTGCTGCAACTGAAAATCACCGACGCGACGCAAGACTTGATGCGCATCGCGATGAACTCGGTGTTCGGTCTCGGCGGTCTGATCGATATCGCGTCGCCGGCGGGTCTGCCCAAGCATCATCAGGACTTCGGTCTGACGCTCGGCCACTACGGCATGCCTTCCGGGCCGTATCTGGTGATTCCGCTGCTCGGCCCGAGTTTCTTGCGCGACTCGACGACGTGGCTGGTCGACTGGCGCGTCAATCCGATCAGCTATGCCGATGACTACATCCGCTGGCCGCTGTACGGCCTGAACTTCATCAGCGCGCGGGCTGATCTGATCGGCGCGACCGATCTACTCTCGCAGGCCGCGCTCGACAAGTACGCCTTCGTGCGCGACGCATACATGCAACGCCGGCAGTATCTGCTGACGGGCGGCGGCGCATCGACGCTGCCGGATTATGGCGATGAAGGCGCGTCGGCACCGGAAGGCGCGAGCGCGCCGCCGGGAAGCACGGGTGGCGGCAGTTCGGAGCAGGGGTTGCCGAACTATAGCGATCCGGGCACGGCGGCGCCGGCGGGCGGCGTGAACGGGAAATCGCCCGCGCCGGGCGAAAGCGCGCCGAGCGGCGAGCCGGGTCCGAGTTCGAGCAAGGCGATGGGCCTGCCACAATACGACGATCCGGGCGCGGCGAAGAAGTAAGCCGCGACGGGCGTGCGGGTGGTGAGCATCAAACGAAACGGGCGCCTCGGGCGCCAGTTTATTTTAGTGCGCCGGTTCCTCGGCGAGATCGTCGACGGAGAGCTTCGGCGCTTCGACGTCGCCCAGAGATCACGGCGATACTGCTCGAACAACTCGTCCCGCGTAGCGAATCTGCGTGTGCCCATGCGGTGCGGGTTCGCCCTTTTGGTCCAGATTCACGAACACCATCTTTTCGACCGTCAAAATGCTTTTGCGCGTGATCTTGTTGCGCACTTCCGCGCGCAGCGTGATAGGACGTGCGACCGAACTGCGTCGCCGTGATGCCCAGTTCGATGATCTCGCCCTGAGGCCGCCGAACTGACGAAGTTGATCTCCGACATAAATTTGGTCACGACGCGCTGATTGCCCAGTTGTGAGATGGCGTAGATCGCCGCTTCCTCTTCGATCCAGCGCAGCAGGGTGCCGCCGAACAGCGTGCCGTTCGTGCGTATTTCAGACCAAGCTGGACAGGCATTTCACGCGAAGCTGGACAGTAGTCTTGTGAGGTAGCGACACGGGTGGGTCAACCGTGGCACGCTGGACGATTTCGTCGAGAGGCTACATGGCATATCCAA
>LFJI01000107.1 GCA_001235855.1 Candidatus Burkholderia brachyanthoides | reverse complement strand
TTTACCAACTTCAGCTTCAACTGCTCGCTGTACTTCGCCATGGAAAACACCCCAAAGGTTGGATCAGCGTCCAACTCTTGGGGTGCAGTTCAACGTGGTTTTTTTTAACGCTCCGACGGCTCGCCCTTCACGACGATGCCATAGCGCTTGATCTTCTCGTACAAAGTCGCCTTGCCCACTTGCAGGCGATCCGCCGCCACAGCCACCGCGCCGCCGCAATGTTCGAGCGTCTCCGCGATCACCGCGCGCTCGAACTGCTCGGCGCGCTCCTTGAGCGGCTGCGCGGAGGTATCGAGCGCGGCGGCGGCATTATCGAGAATGCCGAGCACCATGCGATCCGCCGCGTTGCGCAAATCGCGCACGTTGCCGGGCCAGTCGCGCTGCATCAGTTCGGCATGCTGACGGTCGGTGATCAACGGCGCGGGCCGCTCGTAGCGCACCGCGGCATCGAGCAGAAAATGTTCGAACAGCGGCACGATATCCTCGCGACGCTCGTTGAGCGGCGGCAGCGTGATCGTCACCACGTTCAGCCGGTACAGCAAGTCGCGCCGGAACGTGCCGTCCGCGACATGCTCGTTCATGTCGCCCTTGGCCGCCGCGATCACGCGCAGATTCACCCGCACCGGCTGATTCGAGCCGAGCCGCTCCAGCACGCCGTCCTGCAATACCGTGCAGCAGTTTCACCTGTAGCGACAGCGGCATGCTCTCGATTTCGTCGAGAAACAGCGTGCCACCCGACGCGGCCTCCAGCCTGCCGACACAGCGACATCTCGTGCAAACTGCACGCGATCAGTTCCTTGCCTGCGCCCGTATCGCCGTTGATGAGCACGGAGGCATCGGTCGGCGCGACGTTCGCGATCAGCCGGCGCACCTGCTCGATCGCCGGACTGCGCCCGATGATACGGCTCTGTCCCGCGCCCGCCAGTTCGCGCCGCAGTGCCTGATTTTCGAGAATCAGCGTGCGGCGCTCCAACGCGCGCCGCACCGTTTCGATCAATCGCTCGGAGGCGAACGGCTTCTCGATGAAGTCGTACGCGCCGTCGCACATCGCTTGCACGGCCATCGAGATATCGCCGTGGCCGGTGACGAGAATTACCGGCACATCCGACGCGCGTTCGCGGCATTGCGCGAGGAGATCCAGACCGCTCGCGCCCGGCAGACGGATATAGCTCACGATCACGCCGGGAAAATTCGCATCGACGGCGCGCGCAGCGGACTCGACGCTGCCGTGCCCGGTCACGTCGAAGCCCGTGAGTTGCAGACTCTGCACGCTCACGCGGCGCACGAGTTCGTCGTCTTCGATGAAGATCACCTGCAAACCGGTGTCATGTCTTGCCTCGATTCAAATGGATAACGCCCGTCACGCGCGATACAAAGTCTGCACGAACTCCGCGCCGTGCGACTGGTCGGCGTCGTGCTGCGTGCCGCCTTCCGGACCGTCCGCGACGATCAGCGCCTCGCGATTGCGCGCGACGAGCGAGCCACCGTAATCTCGCGCGATCGCCGACGAAATCGCGAGCCCGAGGCCCATTTCCTTCGTCGTGGAGAACGGCTCGAAGAGGCGCGGCAACGCGTCGGCGGGAATGCCGGGACCATTGTCGCGCACCACGATCTCGATCACACCGGCGCGCGCCGGTTCGACGACGATGCGCGGCTTGTCGCACGACGCCACGGCATCGAGCGCATTGCCGATCAGGTTGATGAAGACCTGCTCCAGGCGCAAGTCTTCGCAGCGCACGAAGACCGGCGCGGTGTCGTCGGTGAGTTCGGGCGCGACATCGGCGCGCGCGTTCTTCGGCCACGCCTTGGTGACGAACAGCTTGAGCTGATTCGTGATGTTGCCCATGCGCTCCGTCAGCGACGCGATCGCTTCGAGATTTTTGCGCGCCACCGTCTGGTCGCCTCGATCGATGAGTACGCGCGTGTTGTCGGAAAAGCTGCGCAACGTGGCGAGCGGCTGATTCAACTCGTGCGTGATGCCCGCCGCCATCTGGCCGAGCGCGGCGAGTTTGCTCGCCTGAATGAGTTCGTCGTGCGCGACGCGCAAATCCTGCTCGGCGCGGGTGCGCTCGTTCACTTCCTTCGTCAGTTGCGCATTGGCTTCCGACAGATCCGCCGTGCGCTCCGCTACCCGCTGATTCAGTTCGGCATAAGCCGTTTGCAGCAACTCGCGGCTGCGCAGCATTCGCGCATGCGTCAGTAGAACGCGAGCAGGCACAGCGAGACGTACAGCAATGCCGTCACGATGACCGCGTTCTGCGCGGCGTTTTCCACCGGATCGAGCGGCGCCATCGTGATGAGTTGCCAGTCCGGCTTGCCGATGGAACGGCGCGTCGCGAGATAACTCGGCGCATCACGCCCGCCGCCGACGCGCATGATCTGCGCGCCGCCTTCGAGCGTCTTCACGATGGTCATCGGCAGCGGTGTGATCGGCTGCTGCGCGTACTGGCGCGTCTCGTAGACCGACGCCTCGATGTTCTGCGGCAGCGGCTGCACCGTGTGATATTTCCACGCCTGCACCGACGACAGGAAGATCACACCATGATCGTCGGTGACGATGAGCGGCTCTGATGCATCGGCGGCTTGCAACCATTCGAGATTGAGCCTCACGACCGCGACGCCGATGATCTCCTTTGTCCCTTCCCGATACACCGGCTCGATGGAAATGGTCCCGATGCCGAAGAAGCGCCCGACGCCGCCTTTCTCCGCATCAATGAAATACGGCCGGAAGCTGTAGTCCACGCCTATAAAACTATCGCCGCCGTTCCAGTTCTCGCGGCAACACAGGTGCCGTTCGCGCGGATCAGATACGTGACGGTGGCGTGCGCACGCGTGTTGAGGTCTTCTAGATAGCGATTGGCGCGCTCGACGTTGGCGCGGTCGGGATCGTCGAGCGCGTTTTGCACGACCGAATGCCGCGACAGCAGATACGGCAGATATTCGTAACAGTCGAGCGTGCTCTTGAGCGCGCCGCACGCCGCCAGCAAGGCGAACAGCACGAAGAACACGAGGATGCGGCGCGACACGTGAGCAGATTCCCGCGAATGCGGATCTGTCATTGTGGCATAGGCATTCGGCGCATCGGTTGCCGATCCCGCCGCCGGATGCAAAAGCGGCGAAGCGCTCGTGGACTGAGGCTTCGCCGCTTGCATGATCACGCTTTGAGAAGACGGACGGAGGACTTAGATGGTCTTTTCTTCTTCGGTGTCGGTCACGTCGACGCCGTGAGTCAGGACCTGCTTGAGCTTCTCGCGATCCAGTTCCTTTTCCCATGCCGACACGACGACCGTCGCCACGCCGTTGCCGACGATGTTCGTGAGCGCGCGGCATTCCGACATGAAGCGGTCGATCCCGAGAATCAGCGCCATGCCCGCGAGCGGAATGGTCGGCACGACGGCCAGCGTCGCGGCGAGCGTGATGAAGCCCGCGCCCGTCACGCCGGATGCGCCCTTCGACGTGAGCATCGTGACCGCGAGCAGCGTCAGTTGCTGGCCCCACGTGAGGTCGGTGTTGGTCGCCTGCGCGATGAAGAGCACGGCCATCGTCATGTAGATGTTGGTGCCGTCGAGGTTGAACGAGTAACCGGTCGGCACCACGAGACCCACGACGGAGCGCGAGCAACCGAGCTTTTCGAGCTTGAGCATCAGTTGCGGAAGCGCCGCTTCCGACGACGACGTGCCGAGCACGATCAGCATCTCTTCCTTGATGTACGCGACGAACTTCAGGATCGAGAAGCCGACCATGCGCGCGATCGCGCCGAGCACGACGACCACGAACACGATGGACGTCAGATAGAACGTGCCGATCAGCTTGAGCATGGGCAACAACGAGCCGATGCCGTACTTGCCGATGGTGAAGGCCATCGCGCCGAACGCACTGATGGGCGCGAGCTTCGTGATGATGCCGACCATGCCGAACAGGATACTCGACAGGCCTTCGATGAAGTTCGTCACCACCTTGCCGCGCTCGCCGATATGTGCGAGCACCGCGCCGAACAGGAGCGCGATCAGCAGGATCTGGAGGATTTCGCCCTGCGCGAAGGCGGACACCAGCGTGTCCGGGATGATGTGCAGGAAGAAGTCCACCGTGCTCTGGCCATGCGCCTTGGTCGCGAACGAATCGACGGCCTTGTGATCGAGCGTGGACGGATCAACGTTGAAGCCGACGCCGGGGCGCAGGATGTGCGTCGCCGCGAGACCGAGGATCAGCGCGAAGGTCGAGACGATTTCGAAGTACAGCAGCGCCTTGCCGCCGACGCGCCCGACCTTCTTCATGTCCTCCATGTCGGCGATACCGCTCACGACGGTACAGAAGATGATCGGCCCGATCACCATCTTGATGAGTTTGATGAAGCTGTCACCGAGCGGCTTCATGTCGGTGGCGAGTGTGGGATAGAAATGCCCGAGCGCGATGCCGATGGCGATGGCCGCAAGCACTTGCACGTACAGGACTTTATAGAAGGTTTTTTTCACGATGGTTCCAGGCAAGTTCAGCAGTTGGCGAGAGTACAGCCAGCAGCAGGCCGCGAAAGGCGCGGAGAAACATTCGATGCGCGTTGAAGCTTGCTTGATGGGGTGCTGCATACCGGATCGCGTCGCTCGAGCGTGGGCCGACGTCGACGGATTCAGGGACGTTTGGATGCGAAAGAGGTCATCGGCTTGTCTCCTTGGTTTTTTGAACGGCTTCGCGGGCCGTGCTTTCTATATTGCAAGGGTGATGCCAGTTTTTGGACGCACTAATACATTGATTTTTATAGCTTATTTTCGGGGCGCGATTAGGATGAATCTGAGATTCCGGAAATCTAGAATGGGGGCGTCCGGGGTTCTGGACGAGAATAATAAAAAACCCCCCACGAACATCCGTGGGTTTTCCCTGAGCCGCTAAAGCCGCGATGGTCTTAAACCACCCCCGCCCCATGCGCCTGCTGATCCGCGTGATAACTTGAGCGCACCATTGCGCCGACGGCCGCGTGCGTGAAGCCCATCTTGTAAGCCTCTTCCTCGTACATCTTGAACGTATCCGGATGGACATACGCCCGCACCGGCAAATGATGCTCCGACGGCTGCAGATACTGGCCGATCGTCAGCATGTCGACGTCATGCGCACGTAGATCGCGCATCACCTGAAGGATTTCTTCCTCGGTTTCGCCCAGACCGACCATCAGACCGGACTTCGTCGCGACTTCCGGATGCAGCGCCTTGAAGTCCTTCAACAGCTTCAGTGAATGGTGATAGTCCGAACCCGGACGCGCTTCCTTGTACAGACGCGGCACCGTTTCGAGATTGTGGTTCATCACGTCGGGCGGCGCGGCGGTGAGAATGTTGATCGCGCGATCCAGACGACCGCGGAAGTCCGGCGTCAAGATCTCGATGTGCGTTTCCGGCGAATGCTCGCGAACATTCTTGATGCACTCGACGAAGTGCGCCGCCCCGCCGTCACGCAGATCGTCGCGATCCACCGACGTGATCACCACGTATTTCAGCTTCAGCGCGCCGATGGTGCGCGCGAGGTTCAGCGGTTCGTCCGGATCGAGCGGATCGGGACGGCCGTGGCCGACGTCGCAGAACGGGCAGCGGCGCGTACACTTGTCGCCCATGATCATGAACGTCGCCGTGCCCTTGCCGAAGCATTCGCCGATATTCGGGCAGCTCGCCTCTTCGCACACCGTATGCAGGCTGTGCTCGCGCAGAATCTTCTTGATCTCGTTGAAGCGCGAATTGCCGGTCGCCGTGCGCACGCGAATCCATTCCGGCTTCTTGAGCTTCTCGATGGAGATGACCTTGATCGGAATGCGCGACGTTTTCGCCTGCGCCTTCTGCTTGGCGGTGGCATCGTAAGCGGGAACGGTGGTGTCGCCGGCCAGGTTTGCGGTTGCGTCAGTCATTCGGTTGATCCGGTTGATGCAGCGGCAACGGCTTGAATCGCTGGGCATCGTGCGGTTGTGCGGCGGTCGCGGGCAGTCCGCCGATTTGATGCGCCAGCCGTTCGGCCAGCATGAGGGCTACGTCGCGCCAGCCGGCATCGACGCCGAGCGTCGCCATGTCGACCGTTTCGAGCCCCGCGTAGCCGCACGGGTTGATCGCGAGGAACGGCTGCAAGTCTATTTTCACGTTCAGGCTCACGCCGTGATAACTGCAGCCGTTGCGAATCTTGAGTCCGAGCGCGGCGATCTTCGCGCCCTTGTGCTGTTCGTGAAGACGAACGTTCGCGCCTTCGGTCGTCGCCTGGGTCATGTAGATGCCCGGCGCGCCCGCCTTGCGATCGGTCGCGAGATTATACGTGGCGAGGGTATCGATCACGGCTTCCTCGATGCGCCGCACCAGCTCGCGCACCATCAGCTTACGGCGCCGCAGATCGACCAGCAGATAAGCGACGATCTGCCCCGGCCCGTGATACGTGATCTGCCCGCCGCGATCCACCTTAATGAGCGGAATGCCACTGTCGCCCAGGAGCAGATGCGCCGGGTCGCCCGCGAGTCCGAGCGTAAATACCTGCGGATGCTCCACGAGCCAGATTTCGTCTTGTGTCTCGGGCGTGCGGGTGTCGGTGAACGCGCGCATCGCGTCGAAGCTTTCCTGATAGGGCTCGAGGCCGCGCCAGCGCAGCGTCATCGAATAGTCGCCGACGCCGAGCGTGTCGTTGGCGCCTGCGATGACGAATATTTCCGATGTGGAATCGAAGATGGTGTTGGACATGGTGACAATAGTTTACCGAAATCGCCCCATGCCCGCCGATGGTGAATTCGCATGTCGCCGATGGCGAAATGGAATAAATGTGTCAAACGGTGCGCCAGCCCGCATGGAGGCGCTGTTTCAGGCGTTCGATGGTCGTCGAAACCCAACGCGCGGCCCGCTGATCCGGACGCGGAGCGATGGTGAACACGACGCGCGCCGCCTCGCCGCCTTCCACGGACAGCCACAGCCGTTCGCGCTCGCGCAGCCGGAGGCAATCGCCGGGCGAGAGCCAGTAATCGTCGATGTCGTTGCTGCGCGTCACCCACACGTGCGCGCCGTACACCATCAGCCGCGTGCTGCGCGCGACGCGCATCGGCACGGTCTCACCCGGCTTGATTTCGAACGTAACGCTTGTTGAAATTTCTCGCATGATCCACTCCGCCAAAGGAACGTTTCGATGACTACAATCCTAGGCGCGGCAAGGCATCTCGAAAAACGATCAATTTTCATCCTTACGTGAGCCAAATTGACAACGACATCGCCCTCCCCGAAGAGTATTCACATGGATCTGCACCAGTTGCCGGCGCTGAACGCGCTTCGCGCCTTCGAGGCGGCCGCGCGTCATGAGAGCTTTTCTCGCGCCGCCGACGAGCCGTTCGTCATGCACGGCGCGGTCAGTCATCAGATTCGCGGGCTGGAGGCTGAACTGGGCGTTTCGCTGTTCGCCCGCGATGGCAAGCGCGTGCGGCTCACGGATTGCGGCCGCCAGTACGCCGCCGAAGTGCGCGCGGCGCTCGTCGCGCTGGCGGAATCGACGCGACGCGTGCGCTCGACCGATCGCGACCGGCGGCTGATCGTATCGACGATTCCGTCGTTCTCCGCGCGCTGGCTGACGCCGCGCATCGGCAATTTCATCGTGAAGCATTCGGAGATCGACCTGGAACTGCTCACGACCGGCACGCTGATCGACTTCAATCAGGACGACGTGGACATGGCGCTGCGCTTCGGCTATGGCAAGTACTCGGGGCTGCACGCCGAAAAGCTGCTCGACGAAATCTTCTTCCCCGCGTGCTCGCCGGACTTCAACGGCGGCAAGCTGCCGCGCGAACCGCGCGATCTGACCACGCTACCGCTTTTGCGTTCGGACGACGAACTCTGGCGTCCGTGGCTCGACGCCGCCGGATTGACCGACTTTCCGGAGCCGAAACGCCGCGTTTTATATGAGGATTCGTTGAATCTGCTGCAGGCGGTGATCAACGGCCAGGGCATCGCGCTGGTGCGCCGTTCGTTGCGATGGAGGAAATTCTGAGCGGCCGGCTCGTGCGTCTGTCCAACGTGGACGGCCCGAGCCCATGGACCTATTACTTCGTGTGCCTGCCCGCGCTTCTGGATATGCCGCGAGTGCAGGCCTTCAGGGAGTGGATTTTCGGTGAAACGGAGCAGTTCAGGCTACGCTACGAGCGCACGCCCGCCGTGTACGATGTGCGCCGGCAGGCAAGCTCAGAGCACTACCTTGACCATCGGATGACCGGTGAGCGCGCGATAGATATCGTCGAGATGCGCACGGTTCTGCGCGTGGACCGTGCAGGTCAGCCCCGTGTAGTTGCCGCCCGACGAAGGACGCGTTTCCACGCGCGAAGCGTCGAAATCCTTGTCGTGCTGCTTCAGCACATCGACGATCACATCCTGAAAACCGGGATCGGACTTGCCCATCACCTTGATCGGAAAATCGCACGGAAAGTCGAACAGTTCGTCGGCGCTGTGCTTGGCGGCGTCGGTGGAATCGATGGCTTGCGGTTTGGATTCGTCGGACATGATGTTCTCCTTCATTCTCCTTCATTACGCGCGACGCGATGCTCACGCGAACTCGCGCGTCTTTGTTGGGTTTTGGCCCGCTGCTTTTAGTGGTGGTGGTGGTGGGGTGGGGGGTGGCCCGCTGCTAATCAGCATACAGTGTATGCATAGACCGCGGACCGGTGCGCCGTCGAGCGTGGTGACCGGCATGACTTCCTTGATCGCGGAACTGATTATGAGTTCGTCGGCGGCGCGCAGTTCGGCCTCCGTGATCTCGCGCTCCTCGAAGGCGATGCCCGCCTCGCGCGCGAGTTCCTCGATCAGGCCGTAGCGGATGCCTTCCAGTATGCGCGGCCCGCGCGGCGTGCCGTCCTTCAACGATCCACACGTTCGACGACGGGCCTTCGGTCAGCAAGCCGTCGCGCAACTGGATGGCTTCCATGGCGTTGTGTTCGGCGGCATGCTGGGCCATCAGCACGTTGCCGAGCAGCGATGTCGACTTGACGTCGCAATGCAGCCAGCGCTTGTCTTCGGCGGTGACGGCATCCGCGCCGCGCACGCGGCTCTCGTCGCTCGGGTCAGGTAGCGGCAGCGCCTTACCGTGCCACCGCCCCCTGAGAACCGGACATGCGGGTCACCCCGCATCCGGCT
>LFJI01000106.1 GCA_001235855.1 Candidatus Burkholderia brachyanthoides | reverse complement strand
CGCTTGAATTCAACTGTCACGATGCGGCTCATACACCACTCTTGACGTTAGCTCATTGCGGGATGGATCAGGTAGCTCAGGCATAGTATCGGTCGTCCAGTTCCAGTAGTAGTCCAGTGGTGCAAAGGTTTCACCCCCCATAAATTCATAGATTGCTCAGGCGTTCATGCAGTGATGGCAAAAAAGGTTGGACCGTGGTCGGTGGATCCCGCTATTACCACAGCGCTAGCAGCGCGAGTCAGTGTTGGGGAACCGATCAGCGTATTCCATCAGGGACAGATCGGGCAATGGGCCTGGTGAAGAAAGTCCGGATACATGGCCGCAATTTCTTCCTTTTTGTTCATCATGAAAAGACCGCTTGGCAAACCGGGGGGCGTCCATACATGGTAAATGCCATGCGTGGCCGTCTACGAGGTAAGCGGGGCGGCCGGCTCCTGCTCCGCGTCATCGCACGCGGGGCACCCTGTCTCGGACACCGCTCGCGTGTCGAGGAATCTGTCTTACAATTTTTACTCCTGACAAGCAACGTTCCCAGTGCGAACATGAACGAGCGCAAGCCGTCCGGCCTCGCAGACCACATCTACAGCGACATCCTCAACAGCATCATGGAAGGCGAGTTCAAGGAAGGCGACCGCCTGCCGACCGAACATGCCTTTGCCGAACGCTTCGCCACCTCGCGTCCGACCGTACGCGAAGCGCTCGCGAGATTGCGCGCGGACGGTATCATCGTGACGCGGCGCGGTTCGGGAACCGTCGTCGGCCGCCGGCCCGATCCGGACGTGCGCCGTTTCGCGCCGCTCGAAACCTTGTCCGACATCCGACGCTGCTACGAATTTCGCGTCGTCACCGAGGCGGGCGCGGCTGAATTCGCGGCCATCAAGGCCGACGAAGACGACGTGCGCGCAATCGAAGAAGCCTGGGATGCGCTCGAACGCGTGGTCGAGTCGCAGCAGGGCATCGGCGCGCGGGACGACTTCGCGTTTCATCTCGCAGTCGCGTGGGCATCGAAGAATCAGTTCTTTATCACCGTGCTGTCTTTCATTGAAGAACAGGTGATGTTCAGCATGAATCTGTCGGGCAGGCTATCGCTTGTGAAGACGCTGGAGTGGCAACGTCTCGTGCAGCGTGAACACCGAGAAGTCCTCGATGCAATCCGCGCACGCGATCCCGCGCGTGCTGCTAGCGCCATGAAGGCGCATCTCGAAAAAGCGCTGGAGCGCATGTTCGGCGATTAGCCTATGCGGTAGAAAGAGGTCATACGATCGGGTTGGGAAATTGCGGGGAAACCCTCGGTTAACACGATCCAGGCGCAAAGTTGTTTGATAACTTTGCTGGCGATTGCTACTTTGGACTGGATTCCAAACACCGACCGCATCGACCGTTCCCAACCGAGGCCCGCATGAATATCGATCTCATCGCTGCCAGCGAATTATCCGCATCCGTCATGGCCGTGCCGCCGCTTGCGCGCCGCGCCGCGCCGACTTGTCGCTCGATGTCGAACAGAACCCCCGTCTCGTCGCCCACATGAAAGCAGGCGGCATTCGCACGCTGCTGTACGGCGGCAACGCAAACAACTTGTACCACGTCGCCGTCAGCGAGTATCGCGAGTTGTTAGACATGTTGGCGGAAATCACGAAGCCAGAGACCCGCGTGATTCCGGCCATCGGTCCCGACTACGGCAAGATGCTCGATCAGGCGCGCATTCTCGCGTCTACCTCGTACCGCACCGCGATGGTTTTGCCACTCGCCGGCTTCACCACGCCGTAGGGCATCGCCACTGGTCTGCGGTGGCTTACCGACAGCGCGAGCATACCGTTCACGCTCTATATCAAGAGCGTCAAGAGCGATGGGGTTCGATGTCGATACGCTCGGGCGCGCTGGTCGCAGACGGCACGCTCGTCGCCGTCAAATATGCGATCGTGCACGCAGATCTCGCCGCCGGTCCGTGGCTGCGCCGCCTGCTCGAGCGCGTCCCCGCGTCGAAAGTCGTGTCCGGCATGGGCGAGCGTCCCGAGCTCATGCACACGCGTGATTTCGGTCACGCCGGGTGGACGACCGGTTCGGGCTGCATCGCGCCGAACGCGGTGATGGCGCTGCTGCGCGCGGCCCAAGCCGGCCGCACATGGACGAAGCGGCGCATATCCACCGCTTTTTGCCGCTCGAGACGCTACGCGACCGTATTTCGCTGATTCGCGTTTTGCATGACGCGGTGACCCGCTCGGGTATCGCCGACATGGGACCGATCCTGTCGCTTCTGAGCGGTACACCCGAACATGCGCTTGCCGATATCGAACGTGAAGCGTGCGCGCTGCTCGACTTTGAGCGGGCGCTGGTCCGCTGAGCCACGCGCGGGATGTGGAAGAAACCGCAGGAAGCCGCGGGAAACTGCAGGGAAAAAGCGGTTAAACGAGCGGGGAAACACGCGCTCGGGGTATCTCCCGAGCACGCTGCACAAATCCCGGCACAAAATGGCAAAATGTCCCGGAACGAGTTTGGGTAACGCTCGCGGGGCGTTCGAGGTTGCTTGACATACGATGATTCCGTTAGTTATTTTTCAATTTTCGAAAGCAAGCGAAGCAGGGCATAGAAAACTGCACACGCATCGAAGACGCATCCAGAATCGCAACAGACACACCAACGAAAAACGGCCGGGCTCATCGTCACCGGCTTCGCGAGAAGTGAGGAGACAACATGGCTTTCAAGACAAGACTGTCAGTCCGCCTGGCGGCGGTTTGCGTCGCAGTGGGCGCGGTATTCGCGGCTGGCGCGGCGCGGGCGGCTGATCCAGTATCGATCAACATCGTCGATGTCGCGGGCAATCTGCAACTCACGCAGAAGGGCTTCGAGGCTTTCAAGGCGAAGTATCCGAATCTGGTGTCCAGCATCACCTTCACCAATGCGCCCGCCCCGCAACTGCCCGGCAAGATCAAGGCGATGCAAGCCGCCGGCCGTTCGGATATCGATCTCGTCGTGACCGGCACGGATGCGCTCGCCGCCGGCATCCAGCAAGGGCTGTGGGAAAAGCTGCTGCCCGATCAGGCCAAGGCCTTCTCCGGCGTGCTCGACAAATATGCGCCCGGTCCGCGCAAGATGCAGGACATCGCGCAGGGCTACGGTCTCGAAGTGACGTACATGCCCGCCGGTCCGCTGCTCGAATACAACCCGAACCCGGCCAAGGTCAGCGACGTGCCGAAGACGCCGGATCAACTGCTCGCGTGGTGCAAGGCGCATCCGAACAAGCTGATCTATGCGCGTCCGGCCAACTCTGGCCCCGGCCGCACCTTCCTGATGGGCCTGCCGTACGTGCTCGGCGACAAGGAGCCGATGGACCCCATCAACGGCTGGGACAAGACCTGGGCGTTTCTCAAGCAACTGAACGACTGCATCCCGTATTACCCGGGCGGCACGTCGGCGGTGATGAAGGAGCTCGGCGAAGGCACGCGGGACATGACCGTCACCGTGACGGGCTGGGACATCAACCCGCGCGCGATCGGCATCGTGCCGGCGGAGTTCAAGGTCGCCGCCTTTGATAACATGACCTGGGTGAATGACGCCCACTACATGGTGATTCCGAAGGGTGTGCCCAAGGAAAAGCTCGACGTGCTCTACAATCTGATGAACTTCATGCTCGAGCCGGCGCAACAGGCACTGACCTATGACGACGGCTACTTCTATCCCGGCCCCGCGGTGAAGGACGTGCCGCTTTCGATGGCGCCCGCGAAGAGCCAGGAGGTCATCCAGAAATACGGCCGGCCGGAATACGCGAAGCTGCTCGCGGATCGCCCGCATGTGCTGCCGCTCAATGCGCAGGCAATGGTCGCGGCGTTCCAGAAGTGGGACCGCGAGATCGGCGCGCAAAAGACGAAGTAAGCCGGACCTGCAGCGGCAAGAAGCATGGCACACCCAGACGGCGGCGTTCCTGACCAGGAGCGTCGCCGCTCTTGCACAATGAAGCACGACACGGCGCAGCACGACATCGCGAAGCGCAGGACATCGTCATGAAACACACATTTGAGCAGTTGCGCCTCGACTCGGTCTCACGCAGCTTCACCGGCGCGGAAGGCCAGCAACTGGCCGCGCTGAAGGGACTCGATCTGAACATCAAGCGCGGCGAGTTCATCGCGCTGCTCGGGCCGTCGGGATGCGGCAAATCCACCGCGCTGAACTGTATCGTCGGATTACAGCCGCTGTCGGGCGGCGGCATCTGGCTGGACGACAAGCGGATCGACGTTTTACCGCCGGAAAAACGCGGATTCGGCATGGTATTCCAGAACTACGCGCTGTTTCCGCATATGTCGGTGCTGGACAACGTCGGCTTCGGGCTGAAGATGCAGGGCGTGCCGAAGGCCGAGACGATGAAGCGTGCCAAGGCCGCGCTGCAACTCGTGCAACTCGTCGGGCACGACGCCAAGCTGCCCGGCCAGTTGTCGGGCGGCCAGCAGCAGCGCGTGGCGATCGCGCGCGCGATCGTCATCGAACCGCCGCTCGTGCTGATGGACGAACCGCTGTCGAACCTCGACACCAAGCTGCGCATCGAGATGCGCGCGGAGATCCGGCGCATTCACGGCAAGCTGGAGCGCGCGACCATCTACGTGACGCACGATCAGGACGAGGCGCTGTCGATGGCCGATCGCATCGTCGTGATGAAGGAGGGCGTGGTGCAACAGGTGGCGTCGCCGAAGGAAGTCTATTCGCGGCCAAAGAATCTGCACGTGGCCCGCTTCATGGGCTTTCGCAATGTCGTGCCGTGTACGCTCGAAGGCACGCAGGGCGAGGGCGTCGCGGTGAACGCGAACGGCGTGCGTCTGCTCAGCATGCCGATGGAAGGCTTCGACAGCAAGCGCGTGTCACTCGCGCTGCGTCCCGAAGACATGGAGCGTGCGTCGCCCGCGGATCAGAACGCGTTCGATGTGCACGTCGAGGTCGTCGAATACGGCGGGCGCGATTCGCTCATCATCGTGAATACGGCGTTCGGCAAGCTGTGGGCGCGCATCGTGGGCGAATGCGCGGAAGGCGAGCGTATTTCGCTGCGCGTCGCGCCGTCGAAGGCACTGGTGTACGGAGAAAAAAAATGATCGCGCTGCCCGCGCAGCCGCGCGATCCCAAAGGCTGGCTCGTCGCGCCCGCGCTGTTGTTCATCTTCGCGCTGTTCATCTATCCGTTCGCCTACGGCTTGATGCTCAGCTTCAATCCGATGAACGGCGGCAGCGCATGGGCCAACTACATCACGTTCTTCATCGACACGTCGATGTGGCCGACCATCATCGTCACGCTCAAGCTCGCCGTGCCCGCGACCGTCATCAACGTCGGCGTGTCGGTGCCAGTGGCGTTCGCGTTGCGCAAGTCGTCGCCGTATCAGAAGTTCGCGACCACGCTGCTTGTCATTCCAGTGACGCTTGGCACCGTGCTGATCGCCGACGGCATGCTGACCTACTTCAGTCCGCACGGCTGGTTTCCGCAGGCCATCCAGGCGCTGCATCTGTACGACGATGAAGTGCGCCTCACGCACAATTACTGGGGCGTGCTGATTTCGCTGATCGTGTCGGGGTTTCCGTTCGCGTTTCTGCTAACGCTGTCCTATGTGACGGGCATTGATCCGACACTCGCGCACGCCGCCGCGACACTCGGCGCGAGCCCGTGGCAGCAGTTTCGCCAGATCTATCTGCCGCTGCTGCTGCCCGGTCTCACGATGACTGCGTGCCTGTCCTTCGTGCAGGCGTTTTCGGTGTTTCCGTCGGCGGTGCTACTCGGCGCGCCCGCCGGTCCGACGCGGGTGATTTCCATCGCGGCATCGGAAGCGGCGTTCGAGAACTATGACTATTCGCTGGCGTCGACCATCGCCATTCTGATGGGCTTCGTGCAATTGCTGGTGGTGGGCGGCATGCTCGGCGCGCGCCGTTTCTTTTACACTGGCCCGGTGACGGGAGGCAAAGGCTGAGATGGTTCCCGACAATCAAACCGCGCCGGCGTGGACCGGCGCATCGCCTGGACGCGACGCGGGCAAGATCATGAAACAGCAAACGAGTCTGCGCGATCGGCTATGGAAGTGCTTCGTCTGGGCGACGATGGGCTTCTTTCTCGTCAACGTGCTGTTGCTGATCGCGACCGTCGCGGTGAATTCGGTCGCGACGCGCTGGTTCGGCACACTCATGCCGCAGGGTTTTACGCTGCACTGGTACGGGCAGGCGTGGAGCGACTTCCAGTTGTCGAGCGTCTTGCTCGTCACGATGGAAGTGGTCAGCGCGGTCGTGCTGTTGTCGATCGCGCTTGGCGTGCCTGCCGCTTACGCACTCGCACTCGCGCGCGTGCAGTTTCCCGGCAAGCGCTTCGCCATGCTGATCTTCCTGTTGCCGCTGATGGTGCCGCCCGTGACCTACGGCATCCCGATGGCGACCGTCATGTACAAGTTCCACCTCGCCGGCACGCTGGCGGGCGTGATCCTAGCGAATCTGGTGCCGGCACTGCCGTTCGTGATTCTGGTGATGACGCCGTTCATCGAGCAGATCGATCCGAATCTGGAATCGGCGGCGCGCATTTTCGGCGCGAACACCACGCGCTATTTCCGCTATGTTCTGCTGCCGCTGCTGGTGCCGGGCATGCTAGCGACGGGTTTGCTGGTGCTGGTGCGCACCATCGGCATGTTCGAGCTGACTTTCTTCACCGCCGGGCCGACCACGCAGACACTGGTGGTCGCGCTGTACTACGCGGTGTTTTCGACCGGCGTGCGCGCGCCGCAGTCCATCGACGCGATGGCGATGATCTACATGGCCATCACGCTCGTCTGGGTGCTGATCGCGCTGCAATTCGCCAGTCCGACGCAACTGGTGTCTCGTGTGAAAGAACAGCGTCGATGAATGGCGATATAGTCGCGGACCCGCACACGCTCATCCGGCAACACGCAGGGATACGAACACGCGACACATATGAACTGAAGGCGGAACCGTTTCTCTCGATCCGGCGCGGCGCGCATGTCATCGACATCGCGCCGTCGGCGGGCGCATCACACGTTTCTACTCCGAGGATGCCTCCGGCGCACACGACTGGCTCGCGCCCGTCAAGGCGAAGCACTGGCCCGCCGATGCATGGCCCAAGGGCGGCAGCTATCCGCTGGTGCCGTTTTTCAATCGGGTGCGGGATTCGCACTTTCCCCCGGCCCGGACGGAGAGACGGTCCGGCTCGCAGCCTTCGCGTCGAAGGAACACGAGCTGCACGGCTTCGGGCAGTTCGCCGCGTGGCGCGTCGAGCGTCAGGCAGCGGATTGCGTCGAGTTGCGCTTCGAGCATCGCGCGGGTGAGCAAGGCTGGCCGTGGGCGTTCGAAGCGCTTCAGACGATCGAAGCCACCGACTCGGGCGCGCGGCTATCCATGCGTGTTCAATCGCTCGTCACGCGTGATGCCGATCGGCGTGGGCTTTCACCCGTACTTCGACGCCGTGGATGCGCAACTCGATACCACCACGCTCTGGCGCCACGAAGGTGAAATCGCCGTCGAGCCGCCGGACGAGCGTCCGGCGCGCGAGCATCGGCGGGAACAAATCGGTTACACACTTTATCTGAGCGGCTGGAACGGCCGCACGCTCGATCTGCAAGTCGATGGCATGCTCAATTATGTGGTCGTGCATTGTCCGGTGGGGGGTGGCCTATTTGTGCGTCAAACCGACCTCGCATGTCAGCGACGGCTTCAATCTCGATGCGAAGGGCCTGCCCGGCACCGGCATCGCGTTCATGCGCCCAGGTAGTGAAACAGCGGTGTCGCTCTCGCTGGCAGCCGGCGCGCGGCCGGGACCTGCACGGCGACGGCGCCGCCTGATTCGCGCTGAATGCGCGCCAGAACCGGAATGCGCGCACGTCCCGCGTGGCATCGTGACGATGCGACGGGGGCGTGCCGCCACGTACGACTAGACAGATATCCGGGTTCATGGCGGCGCATCCGCGTGGCGTTGCAGGGTCAGCGCATCGTGGAACTGGGCGAGGAGAACAACGTCTCGACGAAGAACAACGTCTCGACGAGTTCCACGATGCGCCAGGTCGACACGGCCGGCGAAAATGCGTGTCGAAGCCGGCCCTCCTTGAGCGAATCCACTGGATCGGCCGGCCACACGTTGCTCATCGCGACGAGCAGTTTTCCGGTGAAATCGGCGTCCATGCGCAGCGTGCGCAAGAACACGTAGCCCGATTCGCTGTCTAGCGTGGTATCGAGCAGCAGCGCC
This sequence comes from Candidatus Burkholderia brachyanthoides, assembly GCA_001235855.1. GTDB lineage: Bacteria > Pseudomonadota > Gammaproteobacteria > Burkholderiales > Burkholderiaceae > Caballeronia > Caballeronia brachyanthoides. Next base: position 986 of record LFJI01000106.1, on the reverse strand, counting down.
TGCGGCTCCCAGTTATGCACCAATGCACCAGCGCGCGCACCGATTTGAGAAAAGGAGGGTGGAAGTCAATCGGAGCGCCCGTAATATCGGAACCGTTCTCGGGGAAGTGATATGGAAAATGGTTATTTCAAAAATGTATTGCTCGTAGAGGACGAAGGGCTGACCAGGAGCGCGATGAAAAGCCTCATTCTGGCGAACGAGCCATTGTGTTCGAAATCGACGAAGCGGATGGCTGCGCGAGCAGGCGAAGGCGAATCTCGGCCAACAACTACGATCTGATGTTCCTCGACTACCATCTGCGCGGCCAGACGACAGGCATGGACCTGCTCAACTGGATTCGCGAGGAAGAGCGCGAGGTGCAAACCATCATGCTGTCGGCGCAGGACGACCGCGACACGGTGCTCGAATGCATCAAGAACGGCGCCTGCGGGTTCATCTCCAAAGGCGGCGAGCAGGGCGCGAGCGTATTTCGCGAAGCGCTCAAGACGATTCTCAACTCAACGGCCGGGTGTATCTGCCCAATACGGTGCTGGGCAAGGGCGGTCATAGCCCGAAGCCGGTGTCGACGCACGCGGGTCTGACCATCGAATCGCTCGAATTGCCGCTCTGGCTGACCGAAACGCTGCGCTATCTGCTGCAAGGTCCGTCGAATAAGGCGATCGTGCGGAAGATGAATATCAGCGAAAACACGGCGAAAGAGTATTCGAGCGATCTGCTTGCGCGCTTTCACGTGACGCGGCGCACGTTCCTGATCGTCGAGATGGCGCGGCGCGGCATCGAGATGCCGACGAGTCATACGTTTGCGCGCGGCCGCTTCGCCTCCGGATCGCAGACAATTCGCTGCCTACTGTCTGCGGTCTGCGGAAAAATCCGAGGTCGGGTCCGAGGATGGTAAAGTATCGCTCGGATCTTTTCAATACAGCAGGAAGCGCTTTAGGGTCTGTTTACATTCGATGAAATGTGTTTACATCTTGTCTTTTGCATGA
>LFJI01000105.1 GCA_001235855.1 Candidatus Burkholderia brachyanthoides | reverse complement strand
GCTCATGCAAAAGACAAGATGTAAACACATTTCATCGAATGAAAACAGACCCTAAGCAATGAAGTTCAGAGGTTCTCGATCCTGCAAGCCATTCGCGTTCGGCGCGCACGTTAAGTTTTCGCGGCGAGGCACGCCGATCATCGTATTTTCTGAACGCGAATGCAATTGTTCGGACCCGCAGCGACAGAATGCGTTTCTGGCGAGACAAAACTTGTTCTGATCCGACGACGTTCCGAAGCGCGCCCAAAAAGCCGGAGCATCATACGTCGCGGGCGCGGCGCGCAGACCTTGACCTTATTCCGCACGGGGTTTCAGCGCGTGCGCTCTTCGTCGTACTCGGCGTCGTACTCGGGCCGCGCGCCGTATGGGAGCCACGGCTCGCGATGCTTGCACCAGAGTTCGTAATCCGGCTCGAAGAGGTCGCTTTCATCGAATGCGCCGAGCGGCAGGTCCAGTTCCGGACGCGACACGAACTCCATATACGCGACCGATCCGCAGTGGCACATGCCGACGCGGATGGGCCGGCCCATCGCGCGGAAGCGAAACGCGCCGCATGCGCAGCCGCCCTTCGTGAAGCGTTTCGGTACTGTGGATCGTCATCGGCATGCCTCCTCCGTGTTTCGCCGTGCAAAAAAGCAGACCAGCGCAAAGGGCAAGCCCGCGGCTTCGCAAAGGGCAAGCCCGCGGCTTGTTACTTTGCTACGGTAAACTGTTACGACTCGGAGATGGCACTGATGAGCATATCGAGCACCACGGGCACGCCGAGCGCCGCGAGCACGCTTTCTCTGCTGAAACTTCTGCCCGGCGCAGGGCCCGACTTCGGGCCGTCCGCGTCCGATCTGGTCGCTCACGTGCTGTCGCACGAGCGCTTCGACGCGTCTGCCGACGCCCTGTCGCCGCGCGAAACCTTCCGTGGCGTAACGGTCGACGACGCCATGTCCAACGAATGGCTCGAATTCGCGCATCGCGCCCGCGCCGCGCGCGGTCTGCCTGCCGAGCCGCAAGGCCAGGAGCCGCATCTCGCGCCCGATCCCGAGGAAGCCGATCAATTACTCGACCGCGCGATGGAATGCGCGCAACGCATCCTCGATCCGGTGGCAAGCGAACCGGTGATGGCGCTGTTCGAGACGCACTATCGCGGCGGGCGCGAATTTCTTCGGCTCAACTTGGGAAGGTCTGCCGGAAGATCTGGTGCCCGCCTCGCGCAGGCCGCTGGCGTCGGAGCACGGCGACGGCCCGCGCCGCGAAAAGTGCGGCTATGATCCTTACGGCCTGGAAGGCACCGACGATTACGACGTGGACCGGCCGCTCGCCTATCGCGAGAAGATCGGGCCGTTCCTCTTCACGATGGTGTATCGCCACGAGTATCCGCAAGTCGACGACGAGCGGCTCGGCACCGCGTTCGCCGTGTTTCACGAGGCGGGCAGCGATATCGTCGCGGCGGCGGTCGAACTCAAGCTCGTGTGAAGGTGCCGCCGCTCACCAGCAGCGCGGATCTCGTCTACACGCTCGACACCTTATTCCGGCGACATGCTCGCGCTCGCCGCGACCGAGGCGCTCGGGCCGAAAAAGCTCTGCGAGGTGTTCAACGCGCGCATCGCGTGATCTATATCGGCCTGTGGGAAGTGCGCAAGCCGTGGCGCGGCGAAGGGCTGGGTGTGGCGCTGCTGCATCAGGCGCTGGAACGCCTGCCGGTCGATGTCGATGGCCGGCCCAATGCGCTGTGCGTCACGGCCGAGCCGTATCAGACGGAGATGAAACACTTCGAGACCTTGCCCGCCGTGCTGCGCGAGGAACTGTGCGCGCCCGCCGAGCGCCGATCTGACCAACTGGCTGGAGCGCTCGAAGCTGCCCATCGCAACGCATTTCTTCGTGCCGATGGTCAAGCACGCGACGCTCGGCTCGACTGGCGAGAACGCGCGACTGATCGACCGGATCATGGAGAGCAAGGCCTGAAGTAGCCGCTCCGGACCCATTCGACAACGCCGGCAGCGGTACGCTGGTCGTCATCGACATGCAGACGAAGCTCGTGCCACATCTGGACGGCGGCGAACTTCTGACGCAACGCGTCGCCACGATCCTGCGCGCCGCAGATCTGCTCGATGTGCCGGTGGTCGTGACGGAGCAGAATCCGCGCGGACTCGGCGGGACGGTGGAAGGTCTGCTCGGCGAGCGGCATCGCCCGATCGAAAAGGATTGCTTCGATGCGACGCGCGCCGATGCCTTTCTCGCCGCGCTGCCGCCCGCGCCCGCCACGCTGTGAATCGCGGGCGCGGAGGCGCATGTCTGCGTGCTGCGACGGCGCTCGGGCGCGATTACCGCCTGGGATGGCTCGCCGATGCGATCGGCTCGTGGCGCGACGGACCGCATCGGCGGCGCTTGCTAGAGCGCAGCAGGAAGGCGCACGCATCAGCACCGTTGAAACGGCGATCTTCGGCTGGCTCGGCGACTTCAGGCATCCGCGCTTCCGCGACGCGATCGCGCTCATCAAATAAGCGGCAAGACCGAACCGGCGAGTATGCGCGGCCCGCACCGAGCAGCTATGCGCCGGAAACATGGCTGACATGCGCAGAATTCGATTGTGACGGCTTTTGGGCGTGCCTACAGTGCGCCGATTCCACCCCCCTTCGCCACGCTTCGAGGCCGTCACCATGACTCATCGCCCGTTCCGGTTTTTCCGCGTGCTGTTCGGCTGCGCGCTGCTGCTCGCCACCACGCTCGCCCACGCAGACACGCTCGATACGATCAAAAAGAACGGCGTCGTGCGCATCGGCGTGTTCATGGACTATCCGCCATTCGGCTCCATCGGACCGGACATGAAGCCGCAGGGCTATGACATTGAGATGGGCGAATACCTTGCCCGCGCGATCACGCTCAAGGTGAAGGCCGAGTTCGTGCCGATCACCGGCGAAAACCGCATGGCCTATCTCGCGCCACCCACAAGGCCGACCTGCTGCTGTCGGTCGGACAGACGCCGGAACACGAGAAAGTCATCGACTTTTCCAAACCTTACACGCCGTACTACCTCGCGGCGTTCGGGCCGAAGTCGCTCGCCGTGAAAAGTACTGCCGATCTGTCGGACAAGTCGGTCGCGGTCGTGTGCGGCACGCTGGAAGATCTGAGCGTCACCCAGGCCGCGCCGCCCACCGCCGATATCAAACGCTTCGAAGATCCGAACAGCGCGATCTCCGCTTTCCTCACCGGACAGGGGCAACTGCTCGTGGTCGGCAACGACGTCGGCGCGACGATCATCTCGAAGAATCCGCCCGTGCAGCCCAAGCAGAAATTCCAGCTTTTCAGTTCGCCGGATCACGAGGGCTGAACAAAGGTGAGCCGCGTCTCTTGAAGGAAGTGGATGATGCCATCGCGCAGGCGAAGAAGGACGGCACGCTCAATACGCTGTCGATCAAATGGTTGAAAGAAATAGCTGAAAGCGCCTTATCCGGCCGATCTTTGAACGTCACGCTTTCGCGCCTTTCCACCGGGGCGCGACCAGGACAGACAGTTAGTCGCTTGACGAGACGACGCTCATCTGACCGGCATCGGGCGTCGTATAGCGCGTATGGCTTGATGACGACGCGCGACGTTCAACCTGACGGCGCGGTCAGTTTTGATCCGGGAGAGCGAACATGAGGCTGACACACTGGCTCGTCTCGGGCGCGGCTTGCGCCTTTAGGATCGCAACGTAGGCACACAGTCGGACGATGGCGCGATGCCGCGTCCGGTCACGCAGGCCGACACGCCCGCGCCGATGGCCGTGACATCCAACGAACCGCAATCGCGCGCAAGTGCGTGAAGATCCGGCTCGCGCGCGGATCGACGGCACCATTCCGCGCTTCGGCAATCCCGATCCATATGGGCTGGCGGGCCGGCGCGCTCACCGCGCACCGTGCCAACGCTGAGCGCGGGCCGCTGAGCGCGGCCTTCGACAAGCAAGCGAAAGCAGCGCCTTCGCCTAACTTACCTGCGGCTGCACAGGTTTTACGCGGCGGCCACACTGCGCGCCGCTCGATATCAAGCTTGGCACTGCGCTTGCCTCGCACATGCTTCGCGGAAGGTCGAACGTTCGGTCGCCTGACAGGCGGCCTACGTTTGGTGCGTCCACATTCCCCTGCGCCGCATACGAACTCGGGCATCGGTGTACGCGAACGAAGTCGCAGTCGGTCGCGCACGACAGCCCACGAAGACCCGGGCCTCGCGCGCGCCTTTCGAACTAGCGAGGAGTATGTCCCCAGACCATCCGCACGGTCCGGAAGCCGACGCCTGCGACGCCGCGCAAAAGCCGTCGCGCCGGCGCTTCTTGCAATCCGCGGCGGCGGCCGCCGCCGTCAGCGCCGCGCTGCTCGCCTGCGCGCAGCAACCGCAAGCCGCCAGCACCCAGCCCGCGCCGCCGTCCGCCGCGCAGACGCTGCCGGTGAAGCTGACCATCAACGGCCATCCGTATGAACTGCAGGTCGAAGCGCGCGCCACGCTGCTCGACGCGCTGCGCGAATACGCCGAACTCACCGGCACCACCAAGAAGGGCTGCAATCGCGGCCAGTGCGGCGCGTGCACGGTGATCGTGTCGGGCCGGCGCATCAACTCGTGTCTCACGCTCGCCGTGATGCACGACGGCGAAACCGTCACGACCATAGAAGGCCTCGCGTCCAACGACGACACACTCGCGCCGATCCAGCTCGCGTTCATCGAGAAGGATGCGTTTCAGTGCGGCTACTGTACTGTACGCTCGGGCAGTTGTGTTCGGCGACGGCGCTCATCGACGAGTATCGCCGGGGCGACGCGAGCGCCGTCACGGCCGATGTGCGCTTTCGCCCGGCGCAACTATCCGACGATGAAATCCGCGAGCGCATGAGCGGCAACATCTGCCGCTGCGGCGCATATCCGAATATCGTCGCGGCGATGAAAGCCGTCGCGTCGTCGATCTGAGGAGACCGTCACGGATGCGATCTCCTATCAGCGCGCCGCCGATGTCGACGCGGCACTGGCGGCGGTGAATCAGCAGGGCGCGATGTTCATCGGCGGCGGCACGAACCTGCTCGATCTGATGAAAGGCGGCGTGATGCGGCCGATGACGCTCGTCGACATCACGCATATCGCCGCGCTCGACGGTGTCACGACGTTGCCCGGTGGCGGTCTGCGGATCGGCGCACTGGTGCGCAATAGCGACACGGCCAATCACGCGTGGGTGCGCGAGCGTTATCCGCCGCTATCGCAGGCGCTGCTGGCGGGCGCGTCGGCGCAGCTGCGCAACATGGCGACGGTCGGCGGAAATCTGATGCGGCGCACGCGCTGCGCGTACTTCTACGACACCGGCTTTCCCCACTGCAACAAGCGCGCGCCCGGCACCGGCTGCGCGGCGCTCGAAGGCAACAACCGCATGAACGCGATCCTCGGCGCGGGCCCGCAGTGCATCGCGACCCATCCCCGTCCGACATGAGCGTGGCGCTGGCGGCGCTCGATGCCGTCGTGCGCGTGAGCGGCCCGCAAGGCAAGCGGACGATTCCCTTCGCGGAGTTTCATCGCCTGCCGGGCGAGCGGCCCGATCTCGATACCACGCTCGCGCCCGGCGAACTGATCACGGCGGTCGATCTGCCGCCGCAGCTGTTCGCCAGGCACTTGAAGTATCTGAAGGTGCGCGACCGCGCGAGTTATGCGTTCACGCTGGTGTCCGTCGCCGCCGCGTTGCAGATGGACAGCAACACGATGACGAGCGCGCGCATCGCGCTGGGCGGCGTCGCGCACAAGCCGTGTCGCGCCACCGCGACGGAGCAGGCGCTGGTCGGCCAACCGCTCGATCGCTCGACGATGCAGCGCGCCGCAGCGCTCGCCGTGTAGAAAGCGCGGCTGCTGCGCGACAACGGGTTCAAGGTGGCGCTGGCGCAGCGCGGCCATCGTGCGGGCGGTTCAACAGGCGGGAGGTGTCGCATGAGCCAAATCATCGGACAACCCTACGACCGCACCGACGGCATTCTCAAGGTAAGCGGTCAGGCGCGCTGGCGCGCTACTCCGCCGACAACAGCGGCGCCAAACTCGCCAACGCGCTGATCACGAGCACGGTCGCCAAAGGTCGTATCGCGTCGATTGACACCAGCCGCGCACAAGCCATGCCCGGCATGCTGCTGGTGATGACCTATCAGAACGCGATGCGCCTACTGCGCCTACCCAACGGCGGCGTCCCCGATGCGCAGCCGTCCGCCGTGCGCAAACTCACACTGTTGCAGACGAACGAGGTGCGCTACAGCAACGAGCCGGTCGCGGTCGTGATCGGCCGATACGCTCGAACACACGCAGGGCGCGGCGGCCTATGTCGATATCCGTTATGAAAGCGCGATGCCCAACGCCGATTTTCAGCGGGCGCGCGGCTCGGCGTATCAGCCGGAGAAGATGATGGGCCGCGCAATCACCACCGCGCGCGGCGACGTCGACGCCGGCTTGCGGCAAGGCCCGACGCGGCTGGACGCGCTCTATACGACGCCCTACGAGCATCACAATCCAATGGAGCCGCATGTTGACCGTCGCGCGCTGGGACGGCCCCAACCTCATGCTCTACGACGCCACGCAAGGCGTCTCGGGCGCACGCAGCGCGGTGGCGAAGTTCTTCGGCATTCCGGATGCCAACGTGCGTGTGATCTGCCCGTTCGTGGGCGGCAGCTTCGGCTGTAAGGATTCGGTGTGGTCGCACGTCGTGCTGGCGGCGATGGCGTCGAAACAGCTCGGCCGGCCCGTCAAGTTGGTGCTCACGCGTCCGCAGATGTTCGCGCATGGTCGGCAACCGGCCCTTCACCGAGCAGCGCTTGCAAGTAAGCGTAAGCGCGCGCGACGACGGCACGCTGACCGGCATGCGCCACGACGTGATCTCGCCGACCTCAACCTTCGAGGACTGGACCGAAAGCTCGGCGATCGTCACGCGCATGCTGTACGCGGTGCCGAATCAGGCGACCACGCACAAGCTCGTGAAGCTCGATATCGGCACACCGACCTTTATGCGCGCGCCGGGCGAAACCAGCGGCTGCTTCGCGCTCGAAACCGCGATGGACAAAATGGCGTATCAGTTGCGCATAGACCCGCTGGCGTTTCGCATCAAAAACCATGCGCGGATGGAGCCGCAGGAAAAGAAGCCGTGGTCCGAGAAATCGCTGATGGCGTGCTACCAGCGCGGCGCGGATCGATTCGGCTGGGCGCGCCGCGTTCCATGCGCGACGGCAATATGCTGATCGGCTGGAGCGTAGGCACCGCAACCTATCCGGCCAACCGCAGCGAGGCGGCGGTGGCGCGCATCCTGCCCGACGGCACGGCGATGGTCGCATCCGGCACGCAGGATCTCGGCACCGGCACCTACAAGGTCATGACCCAGGTCGCCGCCGAAGCGCTCGGCTTTCCGCCCGATTACGTGCGCTTCGCGCTCGGCGATTCGTCGCTGCCGAAGGCGCCAGTGTCGGGCGGCTCGCAATCGGCGGCGAGCGTGTCGCCGGCGGTATGGGCGGCGTGCACGCAGACGCGCGATCAACGATCAACTTATCTCGATGGCGCTCGCGGATCGCCGCTTGCCGGCGCGCGGCGCGCGAGGACGTGATCGTCAGCAACGGCTGGGTCGTGAGCGTGTCGAATCCGGAGCGGCGCGATCCGGCGGCGGTGATCGCGGGCAACGGCGGGAAAGCCATCGAGGCGATCGCCACCGCGCATCCCGCCGGCGACGAGAAAAAGCAATACGCATTCCACTCGTTCGGCGCGGTGTTCGCGGAAGTGCATGTCGATGCGGATCTCGGCATCATCCGCGTGCCGCGCATCGTCGGCGTGTACGACGTCGGCACGCTGCTAAACGAGAAGACTGTGCATAGCCAGTTGATGGGTGGCATCGTGTGGGGCATGGGCTCGGCGCTGTTCGAGAAGACCGAACTCGATCCGCGCTACGGCCGCTACATTAACGCCAACCTCGCGGAGTATCACGTACCGGTGAACGCGGACATCGGCGCGCTCGATATCTTCGATATCTCCTTCGTTGGCACGCCCGATCCGCATATCAATCCGGACGGCGCGCACGGCATCGGCAAGATCGGCATCACCGGCGTCGCGGGCGCGCTCGGCAACGCGGTGTATCACGCGACCGGCGTGCGGATTCGCGATCTGCCGATCACGCTGGACAAAGTCTTGCCACCCGGTATGACGTGATGCAAAACGATGGGCGCGGCGCGTTCGCCCGGCGATGCCGGCACGCCGCGCGCATTTTTTGTCGCTTGCGGCTGTTTCCGACGCGCTGCATAATCGACGCTTACTTCCCACGAGAGCAGCCGCGATGAGCTATTCGTCCAGCGCGACCGGCATCCTGCTGGCGGCGGATCTGGGAACCAGCTTCGACCCGTCCGGACTGCACAACAAGCTGCTCGCTCCTTTGCCCGACGGCACGCCCGTCGTGTTTCAATCCGCGCGGCGGTTGCTCGCGGTCGTGCGGCCCGGTGCGGAAAAACTCGCCGATGTGCTGAATGAAGCGGGCTGCGTCGTCATCTTCAGCGCCGATGCGGAGCGCGGCATGGGCGGCGACGCTCGCCGCGCTCCATTCGATATGCGCGCCGCTTCGCATCAGCGCCTCGACGAACGCCACGTCCTCGTCCGACTCCAGCAGCAGAAAGCCGCCCGCCTTCAGATACGCGCGCGCCGACACGCCCAGATTCGCGCCATGAATATGCCGATGCCCGTCCGCATCGGTGTAAGTGCGGCCGAAGTGCTCGCGCACCGCGCCGATATGTGGCGACTAGTCATGCACGCCGATCACGCCGCATCCGCGCAGCAGTCGATCTGGCGCACGAGCCAGTCGTCGGCGACGGTGGTGTCGGCATCGGTGAAGGCGAGCCAGCGCGCGCCACGCCGACATTGCGCGCATCGATGGCCGTCACGTCCGCGCCCAGAGCAGTTGGTGATGATCGGCGGCACGGCGCGCCGCGCTCAAGCAGGCGGCGATGTGATCGGCTTCGTTATGGGCTGGAATGATGATGGCAAGCATGTCGGCTCCGGAGGTGTCGTGGTCGTCGGCCGTGCGAGCCGCGATGCCTGGATTTTAGCAATGGCTATTCCCAACTTGCGAGAACGAATTCGGCTCAACCGGCGCATGCTCTGGCGTGGCGGAAGCGGCGTCGATAAAGGGCTCGACCATCTCTAAAAAGTTGCCGGGAAGCAATTGGCCTCGTTAAATAACTGTATGTAAAATAGTCGCAAATAGTCGCAAATAGTCGCGGTAAGGATGCCCATTACTGGAGACTGGACACCCCCCGCACAGATCCCGGCGTGCGCGATTCGCGCACCGGGCTCTTGCCTAGGGTG
>LFJI01000104.1 GCA_001235855.1 Candidatus Burkholderia brachyanthoides | reverse complement strand
CAAGTCTCCGATTACAGCCAAGATCCAACGTCCCCTACATTCCCGGGACGCTTCACGTTGCAGCGATTGCGCCATCGCAACGGCGTTGCACGTGCAATGGCTACTGAAAAAGCCGCGGACGATTTGCTGTTCGTGACTTGATCGATCGAAAGTTCGCTGCTTTTACCGTGAGCAATTAATTTATAGGCTCCGCAGCCATCTACAACAACTTCCTACTTCATATTCGTTTCGGTGAAAATGTCGCCTTCCGGTCGGTCGCATACGAACCGACGCAACGCTCGAGTCCGCTCACAAAGAACGCAGTTGAACACCCAATCCAAAGGAACAAACTTGAATGAATTGATAAGCGTATCTCTTGTAGTTTATCTGCCGCACCGTCAACTTCTCGAACGTACGCTTCATACGCTCGTCCTCGCGTTGGACCGGTTATGCGTCGCTGGTCAAGTCGAGTCCGCGCCGCTGTATCTCGTCAACAATGGCACGGACGAATCAATCGACTGGTCCGAACTCGACAGTGACGAGCGATATAAGATATCGGTCATCGAAGGCCAGGGCAACGTCGGCTACGGTCGTGGGCATAACCTCGCGATCGAACGCGCAACCAGCCGCTATCACCTGATCCTCAACCCCGACATCGAACTGGATGGCGAGGCGCTTGAGCGTGCGCTGGTATTTATGGAAGCTCATCCCGAAGTTGGCCTCGTATCTCCGATGGTCGTAGATGACCATGATCATCAACAGTTCCTCTGCCGCCGCTTCCCTACAGTCTTTGATCTTTTCGCCCGCGGCTTCCTTCCAAGCACCCTGCGCAGACGCTTCGCCGACCGTCTTGCACGCTACGAAATGCGCGACGTCATCAACGACCGAGACATCGTGATGGACCCGCCCATCGTCAGCGGCTGCTTCATGCTGTTCCGCACCGATGTCCTGAAGAAGCTCGGCGGCTTCGACCTGCGCTATTTCCTCTACTTCGAGGATTACGATCTCAGCTTGCGCACGCACGACGTCGCGCGCATCGCCTATGTGCCGTCAGTGCGCGTGCTGCATCATGGCGGCGATGCGGCGCGCAAGGGCTTCGGGCACATCAGGATGTTCGCGGCGTCGGCGTTCAGATTCTTCCACCGCTTCGGATGGGAATGGCTATGACCGAGCGCATCGGCATAACGGGAGCGAACGGCTTTGTCGGGCGCGCGGTGTGCCGGGCCTTGCGCGAAACGGGGCGGCAGCCGGTCGCGGTCGTGCGCGAAGGCGCGATGCTCGACGCGGGCATCGAAGCCGCGCGGGTGCGTTCGCTCGGTGATGTCACGCCGGCCGCGTTTGCAGGCTGCACTGCGGTGATCCACCTCGCTGCGCGCGTTCACATGATGCGCGACCGCTCCGCCGATCCGCTAGCCGAATTCCGCGCGACAAACGTCGACGGTGCATTAAAAACCGCCGACGCCGCCTTCCGCGACGGCGCGAAGCGTTTCGTCTTCGTCAGCAGCATCAAGGCCCTGGGAGATTCGGATCACCGCCGCCCGCTGAAAGAAACCGACGCCCGCAACCCTCCCGACCCATACGGCATCTCCAAAGCCGAAGCCGAAATCAAACTCCGCGAGTTAGGCGCCCGCACCGGGATGGAGATCGTGATCGCGCGTCCGCCGCTCGTCTATGGTCCGGAGGTCCGCGCGAACTTCCTGAGCCTGATGCGTGCAATCGCCCGGGGAATTCCTCTGCCGCTCGGCGCGATCGACGCCAAACGTAGCATGGTCTACGTCGACAACCTCGCCAGCGCGCTGGTTCAATGCGCGACGCATCCGCGTGCGGCGAACCAGCTCTTCCATGTAACCGACGGCGAAGACCCCGGCGTCGCGGAACTGGCCTGCCACCTCGGCCATCATCTGCATCGGCCGGCGCGCCTCGTACCGGTCCCCGTCGTCGCGCTGAAAACGCTCGGCCGCCTCACCGGCAAATCCGCGCAGATCGACCGCCTGACCGGCAGCCTGCGCGTCGATTCGAGTCAAATTCGTGATGTATTAGGTTGGCGCCCTTCGTATTCGCTCGACGCAGGCCTGGCCGCAACCGCAGCCTGGTATCTGGCCTCCGCTTACGCCCAGGCGAAGCAATCCGGATAATCCTGCTCGAATCCGGAGCGAGCTAACGTCCAGTAACAACCGATATGCGCCGGTAACACGCCAACGATCAACAAACCGGCAAGATCGCAGCTTCCCAACCTTGTCCCATTGCATCGAATCAGGGAAATGACCCGCCCGCTGTTGCCTTTCATCGCCAATTCGCCGTGGACTGCCGCGCTCGCCGTCGCGCTGGTGTCGCTCGTCGTTTGCGCCCTCATTCTGTTGATGTTGCTGCGCACCGGCCTCGCATGGCGTTTTGCCACCGATATCCCGAACGATCGTTCACTTCACACGCGCCCGACGCCGCGTGTCGGCGGCTGGGGCATCGTGCCGGTCGGTGCGATCGCGATGCTCGTCGCCGCGCCATCACTGTGGCTTGCGGCCATGCTCGCCGCATTGCTCGCCGCCGTTTCGCAGATCGACGACCGTCGCGGCTTGCCCGCGCGCGCGCGCTTCGGCGCGCACCTCGCGGCGGTGGTGCTGCTGATCGCGCTAAATCCAGCGCCGGTGCCGTGGTGGGCGCTGGCAGCGGTCGGTTTCCTTATGGTATGGCTCGTCAACCTTTACAACTTCATGGACGGTTCCGACGGTCTTGCGGGCGGCATGGCCCTGTTTGGCTTCGGCGGCTACGCGGTCGCGGCGTTCTCGGGTGCCGTGACCGCAATCGAACTGGGCATCGCCAGCGCAGCGCTCGCGGGCGCGGCGGCGGGTTTTCTGTTGTTCAATTTCCACCCCGCGAAGATATTCTTGGGCGATTCGGGGTCGATACCCCTAGGATTTCTCGCGGGTGCGCTAGGCTACTGGGGCTGGCTGAAGGGCGCCTGGCCCATCTGGTTCCCCGCACTGGTGTTTGCACCTTTCATCGGCGATGCTTCCGTCACGCTGTTGCGCCGTCTCGCACGAGGCGAGAAATTTTGGCAGGCGCATCGCGAGCATTACTATCAACGCATGGTGCGTCTGGGCGTTGGTCACGCACGGACCGCGCTCGTCTGGTATGCGCTGATGCTGGCAGGCGTCGTGCTTGCGAATGTCGCGCTGACATTCGCACCGGCCGGTCAATGGCTGGCCATGGCCGTCTGGGCCGCCGTGATCGTCGCGGCGGGCGTGGCGGTCGATACATTCTGGCGGTGTCATCGCGCGCTGCTTTCTGAACAGGTTTGAGGACCAGCGAATGTTTCGAAACAAGGCTTCGTGGCTCTCTGCTGGCGCTTTCGCCTTCGACCTGGGCGCGGTCGCGGGCACCTGGCTCGTCGCTTATCTCATCCGCTTCAACGGCGCGCTGCCGCGCGAATTCCTTGGCAGCGCGCTGTCCACGCTCGTCTGGGTGCTGCCGGTCTACGGCGTGATGTTCCACGTTTTCGGCCTGTATCGCGGCATGTGGGTCTTCGCGAGCCTGCCGGATTTGATGCGCATCTCCAAGTCCGTCATCGTCGGCGCGCTGCTCGTGATGATCGGCGCGGTGATGTCGCAGCCTCAGCCGATCATTCCGCGCTCGGTGCTGCTGGTTGCGCCGCTGCTGCTGTTTCTCGCGATGGGCGGCGCGCGCGCGCTGTATCGCGCGGGCAAGGAGTTCTATCTGTACGGCGGTCTCGTCGGGCAGGGGAAGCCTGTGATCGTGCTCGGCGCGAGCACCGCCGGCGCGATGCTTGCACGCGAACTCGCGCGTTCCAGCGAATGGCGTCTAGTCGGTCTGCTCGATGACGACGACGGCAAACAAGGTCGCGAAGTCCTTGGCCACAAAGTGCTCGGCCGCTTCAGCGACCTCGAACGCGTCGCCCAGCAATACAAGACCGATTACGCGATCATCGCCATTCCCTCCACCTCCGTCGATGAACAGCGACGCGTGGCTACGCTGTGCGTGCGCGCAGGCGTCAAGGTCATGGTCCTGCCCGCGCTCAATCAACTGACGCAAGGCGAGATCGGTTTTCTGTCGCGCGTTCGCCAGATCGACCTCGAAGACTTGCTCGGCCGCGAACCCGTCAAGATCGATATGCCGCACGTCGAACAACTGCTGCACGGGCGCGTAGTAATGGTGACCGGCGCGGCCGGTTCGATCGGCTCGGAACTGTGCCGCCAGATCCTGCGTTTCTCTCCGGCGCAACTCGTCGCCTACGATCTGAGCGAATACGCGATGTATCGCCTGATCGAAGAATTGCACGAGCGCTTCCCCGAATTCCCGGTCGTGCCGGTCGTCGGCGACGCGAAGGATTCGCTGCTGCTCGATCAGACCATGACGCGCTTCACGCCGCACATCGTCTTCCACGCGGCCGCCTACAAGCACGTGCCGCTGATGGAAGAGCAGAACGCATGGCAGGCCGTGCGCAACAACGTGCTCGGCACGCTGCGCGTCGCGCGTGCGGCCATCCGTCACGACGTGCGCCATTTCGTGCTGATTTCCACCGACAAGGCCGTCAACCCGACCAACGTGATGGGCGCCTCCAAGCGTCTGGCGGAAATGGTGTGTCAGGCGTTGCAGCAATCCGCGCCGCGCACGCAGTTCGAGACGGTGCGCTTCGGCAACGTGCTCGGCAGCGCGGGTAGCGTGATTCCGAAGTTCCAGCAGCAGATCGCGAAGGGCGGTCCGGTGACGGTCACGCATCCGGAAATCACGCGCTTCTTCATGACGATTCCCGAAGCCGCGCAACTAGTGTTGCAGGCATCGAGCATGGGGCGCGGCGGTGAAATCTTCATCCTCGACATGGGCCAGCCGCTGCACATCGTCGATCTGGCGCGCGACCTGATCCGTCTCTACGGCTATTCGGAAGAGCAGATTCGCATCACCTTCACGGGTTTGCGTCCGGGCGAAAAGCTCTACGAAGAACTCCTCGCCGACGATGAAACCACCACGCGCACACCGCATCCGAAGCTGCGGATCGCGCAGGCGCGGGGCGTGCCGAACAATTTCATCGACGAGTTGCTGCCCTGGCTGATGCAGCCTCGCGTGTTGTCGGACGATGAAGTGCGGCGCGATTTGCGACGCTGGGTGCCGGAGTATCAGTGCCTGACGTCGCCTACGCTACAATCCGTGCCCGTGGCGAAGGCGGCGAACGAGCGCGGCGCGGCGCGCTGAGGCCGCTCAAGGTCACGCATGACGACACCGCTCGACGAACTTCATGCGCTGCTGACCCACGCGGGCTCTCTTTTGTCGGGCGATGGTCACATCGTCGCGCCGTACGATCTCGAAGTATCGGGCGCCTCCATAGTGGCTTATCGTTCGCTCGATGGCGTGCTCAACGTGGCGGTCGAGCCGTTCGTCGCTGACTACGCCCGAGCGCGGCACGTTCATCTCATCAACGCATTCGGCGTCACGCTCGGCGATTCCATCATCGGTCTGACGGCGTTGTTCGCGCTCAAGCGGCGTCATCCGCATCTCGCGTTCACGGTGTACCGGCCGTCGCGCGCGCCGCGCTACGTGCAGCGCCTGTACGAACTCGCCGCGCCCGCGTTCGGCGCGATCGCTGATCTGCCGGTGCCGCGATCGGATCTGCCCGATGACGCGCTCAGGATCGATCTCGGCAATCATCTGTTCTGGCCGCGCTTCGCGGCGATGCCGATGATCGACTTCTTCCTGTGGGCGCTCGGCGTCGCACCCGAAAGCATCGCGGCGGACGACAAACGCAATCGCTGGCTCGCGGATCTGCCGCTGCTCGCCGCCGCGCAACGCGAACCATATGTGTTACTGTGTCTCGATGCCAGCACGCCAGTACGCAGCATTCCGGGAGCTTCGCGCGCGCGGATCGTCGAACGCCTATGGGATGAGTTCGGCTTGCCGGTGCTGGGTTTCGGCGCGGTCGACCATCCGCGCTATCGCGACATCGCATCGCACTCGCGCGATACCGATGCATTTCTCGCGAGGATCAAACACACGCGCTATCTGATGACCTCGGACACGGCTGCGCTGCACGTCGCGGCTGGTTTCGACGTGCCGACGACCACATTTTTCACGACCATTGCGCCGCATTTGCGCGCACGCGACTACGCGCATTGCGCATCGGTGACGTTCGATTTACCGCATCTGCAAGGCATGCACGCGAGCGCGCGCACGGGCGATCTTGCGGCGCTGAAGCGCGTCTATCGCGACTTCGACTGGC
This sequence comes from Candidatus Burkholderia brachyanthoides, assembly GCA_001235855.1. Taxonomy (GTDB): domain Bacteria; phylum Pseudomonadota; class Gammaproteobacteria; order Burkholderiales; family Burkholderiaceae; genus Caballeronia; species Caballeronia brachyanthoides. Next base: position 3,123 of record LFJI01000104.1, on the reverse strand, counting down.
GTGCGATGCCGATCATGCGAAGCGCGCACGCCAAAAATCTCGTCTAGGCCGCCACCGCCGCCGGATGTCGCACCTGAAAAATCGGCAGGCGGCTATACAGTTCCGCCACCCAGTCGATGAACACGCGCACGCAGCGTTCGTAATACGCCTCGCCGTCCTCGATGATGCTGCGCGTGGTGCGGTTGATGAGGCGCGCGCCGAGATGCGCTTCGAGGGCCTGTAGCGTCCTCGAAGCGCTGGCGGGCGGCAGACGCAGCGCGTCGGCGGCCTTGGAGAAACTGCCGGCCTCGACGACGCGCGCGAAGACCTTCATGGCGAGAAAGCGGTCCATGCTGTTGATCCGGGATTGAGAGCCGCGCAGGCCGGGGGCGACATGTCCGAAACCGGCGCGCGCGGGCAGGTGGGTTCCGATTACCGTGGATCATACGTTGGATCGCGTCAAAGCGCGGCAACGCCGCGCGCCGCACACGGAAACTCACTCGATGCCCAGTCCCTTGCACACCCACCACGAATAGCGCTCGATCATCGCCTGAAACGGCGCGTGATGGCCGTAGGCGAGTGTCGACACCGCCAGCAGCGCGACGCCGGCCACGACCGCGCGCGGCATTGTGCGCGGCTGCTGGAACACGCGGATCAGCAGGCTGACGGCGATGGCCGTGCCGAGCAGCCATCCTGCGATGACTTCAGCAGTGGAGTGCGCGTTGGTCAGCACGCGGCTCACGCCGATCACGGCGGCGAAGAGCATGCCGCCCACCGCGCCCAGCCTGTACCAGTTCGAACCGAAGCCCGCGAGCAGCAAGCCGCCCGCCACCGTATAGACAGACGCGGCGAGCATGGTGTGTCCGCTGATCATGCGGAAGTTGATCGCGGACAGTTCCAGTCCGCATCCGGCGTAGAGAATCTTCGAAAGACCGACGAGCGCCATGCCGCCCGCAAGCGACAAGGTCCAGATGATCGCGAGCCGTTTTTCGACGGAGCGCAGCCAAAGTGCGCAAACCAGGACGAGCGGCAGTGTCAATGCCGCGTCCCCGAAATTTCCAATGATCCAGAGCAAAAATATTATTTTGGGATGCATGCGTGTCCGTTAAGGGAAATCGCTGTTGTTCATGTGCCGTCGCCATGTTTTCGGTGTCCCGCCAGCCGGTATTCGGTTGGCGAGATCGACAGCCGCTTGCGGAAGATCTTCGCGAGGCCGGCGCCACAGCGCCGCGCGATCTTATCGACAGACAGATCGGTCGCGGCGAGCAGCATACAACTTGCGTTGAGGCGCGCACGTAACAAATATTCCGATGGCGTCAGCCCGATCTGCGCCTTGAAGCGCCGCAGAAAATTGCGGTCGCTCATGGCGGCCACGCGGGCCGCATCGGTGATCGAAATCGGCTTCACGTAGTTCTCGCGTATCCAGCGCGCTGGACATTGCCGGGGACAAAGCCGGGGAGAGCACCTCTTCCGACTCGTCCGCGAAGTCGAGCGGGCGGTTCTGCAAGGTCAGATTGGCGGCTGCGAGCAGTTGCGCGCCGTCGCCGATCGCCTTGATGAACGGAATCTTCGGCGCCACGCGGCCGAGCCGCTTTCTGAGCGCCGCATCGTGACGCGCCCGGTCCGCCCGCGATGAAGAGCGCATCGCACTCGTTCATCCAGCGCGTCTCCAGACTCTCGGTCCAGATGCGCATCGAGCAACTGCTCGCGACGCTGCCGCCTTCGCGCGAAAACGAACTGCAGCAAATAGTTCGGCGTTTCGTTGCAGTCGATGTGTGCCACCGCGCTTTCGTCATTGGACGCGTCGAGCCGCACTTCGTTCGCGGGCGAAAAGACTTCGGAAATCGAGCTGACTTCGACGAGTGAAAAATCCTCGAAGATCAAAATGCCGATCCGCTTCGCCTGCCTGGCCATGTCGGCAGACAGCGCTTCGGGCTCCGGCGAGCGCACGGCCTGCAGCCTGGTCGCACCATTGGCATATTCCATCGACTTCTCCCATTCTCCCAATTCGGCTAGAGTGCCGTGCTTCGCCGGAGTCCCATGGCAAAGCTGTCTTGTACGAACGCGCGTAGCGGAAAAGTGTGCTTACATGGGTTGCACCACAATACGCGACAGGCATGAAACGCCACGGCTCACGTTCGATATTGACGAAGCACTGGCAGATGATTTCGATATTCCGGGAATAAGCTGTGAACATAGAGTCGTCTGATCAAAATTGGCGATTCCTGCATCAATCCCGAGTTCAAGCTCAGTACAACAAGAGGCGGCGGCGAACGCTCATCAGCAGGGCATCGCGCGGACCTCACCCAACCAACTTACGGAGTGAGCCGATGCTCAAAGTACGCAAGGCGGTGTTTCCCGTGGCGGGCCTCGGCATGCGTTTCCTTCCCGCCACCAAGGCGAGCCCGAAAGAAATGCTGCCGGTCGTGGACAAGCCGCTGATCCAGTACGCAGTCGAAGAGGCGATGGCCGCCGGTATCACGGAAATGATCTTCGTCACCGGCCGCAGCAAGCGCGCGATCGAAGATCATTTCGACAAGTCCTACGAGATCAAGGCCGAACTCGAAGCGCGCGGCAAGGCCAAGCTGCTCGAACTCGTGCGCGGCATTCTGCCGAGTCATGTCGCCTGCATGTAAGTGCGTCAGGCCGAAGCGCTCGGTCTGAGCCATGCCGTGCTGTGCGCCGAAAAGATGGTCGGCAACGAGCCGTTCGCGGTCGTGCTCACCGACGATTTGCTGGACGGCCAGTCGCCCGTGCTCTCGCAAATGGTCGATGTGTTCGACCACTACCATTCGTCGGTGATCGGCGTGGAAGAGATCGATCGCAAGGACTCGAAGTCGTATGGCGTGATCGAGGGCAAGCCGTGGGACGACGGTCTCTTCAAGCTCTCGCGCGTGGTAGAGAAGCCGGAACCGGCGCTCGCGCCGTCGAACTTCGGCGTGGTCGGCCGTTATGTGCTGATGCCGCGCATCTTCGAATTCCTGAGCAATCAGAAGCCGGGCACGGACGGCGAGATCCAGTTGACCGACGGCATCCAGTCGCTGCTGAAGGAAGAACAAGTGCTCGCGTTCCGCTATCACGGCCAGCGCTTCGACTGCGGCAGCAAGCTCGGCTATCTGAAGGCGACGGTGGAATTCGCGCTGC
>LFJI01000103.1 GCA_001235855.1 Candidatus Burkholderia brachyanthoides | reverse complement strand
CGTGCTCGCCTGCGCCTTTGGAGCGCTGCTGAGAATGTGAACAGAACCTAGTCGACAAGAGCGGGTTCCGGCTCGTCGGATTCTTTGGGCTCGTCTCTACGTGGCGGTGGCTTCAGGCCTGCGAGCGCCCGCTGGCGCATCGCCTGTTCGTTCAGTAGAACGCGGATTTTCTCTAAGGCCACGATCTGGCCGAGATTCTCTTCGACCCATATTTTGTGCAAGCAACTGAAGTAATCCCCGATCTCCCGCATGACCTCACGCGCCTGCGCGATCTCGAGTAACATGCGCTCGACATCAGCGTTTCCGCGATACTTCCTCCATAGGACTCGCCCTTCGATGACGCCAACGGGTTCAAACTCGGAAGTTTGCGAGCCATGGATGCGAGGCGATCAAGGTTCTGCGCCAGAGAATGACGTAAATTCAACCGAAGGTCTTGCTCGCGTTGCCATGAGTGGCGCATCGACAAGCTGCGACTACTTGGATTCGTCACTAGATGCGCATCAGCGATTTGACACCCATCGCAGTTTCTAGATGTCTTCCGCAACATCCTATTCGAAATCAGGACACTCAGCGTCTCCTACGCTTTTTTTCAAAAAGTGTTTCACGCGCTTGCCTCTGTTCCACACTTAATGTCTTTTCGCAAAAAACGCCTCACCCTCCCGTGCCACAGAGCGTGGCGCAATTCAAACGGCTGAAAGTTAACTTGCGTTTACTGCGCTAGACGTCTAAAGTCCACGTTGATTCTATCGGTTTGGCGGAAATCTCGCTTCTCGATAGAATAATTCCAAACGATGAAAAGTGGACCATGGACTTAGACCTCGCCAACCCCGGTAAGACTACGCCCGAAGATCTTATCAAGCTTGCTGGACTGTCCGACTTCATGTTGCAGAAGATCCGCGACGAGCTACTCGAACCTTTTCCAAGGAAGGTTCCGCCGATGATCAGTTCGACGCGGGTCCAGGAGATGTGCGGGATTGACGTCCAGCGGATGGCTTACATGCTCAAGAAGGGTGAGCTTCCTCAAGGCAAGCAAGCGCGTCGAGGGTCGCCGCGTCAGTTCACTGTAGACGAGGCTGTTCAATGGGTCCGGGCCGAGCTCGCTCCAACTCCAAGATCGGGTCCCGGCAAGATTATTGCCGTGGCCAACTTCAAGGGCGGCGTGACCAAGACCACGATGTCAACCGTCCTCGCACAGGGGCTGGCGATGCGTCGTGGTCGACGTGTTTGCCACATAGATCTCGACCCGCAAGGCAGTGCGACAACGCTGTACGGGATCAACCCGCACGCGGAAGTCGACGCTTCGCAAACCATCATGTCCTTGATCGAGGCCTACTTGAGGGGTGACGAGTTTGACATGCGGACCCTTCCCCAAGAGACTTACTGGCCCAACTTGGACCTGATTCCGTCGTCCACTGAGCTCTTCAACGCTGAGTTCATGCTGCCTGCGCGCGCATCGGCGGGCGCCCGCGGCGAGCGGTTCGAAAACGTCCTTCACGCGGGAATTGAAGCTCTGCGTGAAGAGTACGACTACATCATTTTGGACACGGCACCGACGCTTAGCTATTTGACCATCAATGCGATCTTCGCGGCCGACGGGGTAATTGTGCCTGTGGTGCCTGACGTTCTATCGTTCGCCTCGATGGTGCAGTTTTGGCACCTGTTTTCTGATTTGGTGACAGGCATGGCAGCACGCGGGGAACAGTCACGCAAAGAATTCGACTTCCTCGACATTCTCATCACACGCATGACGCCAAAGCCGGCAGCCAAGGCGGTTCAATCGTGGATTAGCCAACTCTATGGTAACCGGGTCATCCCCGTCGAGATTCCAGAAACCGATGTCGCACGCAATACAAATATGCGGTTCGCGACAGTTTACGATATCACGACATATGAAGGTGGCGCCGAGACACTGCGTCGGATTCGAACGCCCTGTGACCAGTTCGTCGATCGCGTCGATGATCGCGTGTCGGCTCTTTGGCAGAAAGGGGGTAACGCATCATGAGCATGAAAAATTTTGCCTCCAAGGCCGCGAGCATACGCCTTACAGATGAGGAGGCAGACAAGGCACAGAATCGAGCCGCGGCGACGCCTCGCACCGCTCCCGGTCAACTGATGCACCTCCAGGCTAAGTCGGAGCAACAGCAGGATGAAATCGACCGCCTTAGGAAGGAGCTGCAGGAAGCCAAGCAGATGGGCGGCGCCGTAGATGTTCCTCTTTCCGATCTGCATGAGGTTCCGGGCCGGCGCAGATACATGGCTCCGGAGAAGTATGCCGAGCTGCGCGACAATCTGCGGCACAACAAACTCATTCATCCGGTAGTGGTCCTGCCTCGCACAGAAGGCGGTTTCGAAATTATCTCGGGACACCATCGAAGCGATGCTTATCGTGAACTAGGGCGAGAAGCAATTCGCTGTGTGCTGGGCGAGGCAACGGCAGAAAAGGCCGATGAAGGAGCCTTCTTCGCGAATTTGATGCAGTCGGACCTTACTGACTACGAGAAATACGTCGGATTGAAGCGATTCCAGACGGAGCACCCAGAACTGAGCAAGGCATCGGTTGCCGAGCATGTGGGGATCAGTCCGTCGCATATCAGCGCTCTGTTGTCCTTCGAACGTCTTCCGCAGGAGGTTCGGGAGATTCTTGAAGCGAACATGGCGCTGTTGGGAGCGAACGCCGCGGCCGAGTTGGCGGTTCTCGCTGAAGCGGGCAAGAGCGACCGAGTGCTAGAGGCCGTCCAACGTCTTGCGGAGAGGAAGCTTGACCAATCGCAGGCGGTCAAATTCGCACGCGCTTCTGTCGAACCCAAGAAAGCAGCGACAAACTTCAAGATCCGCTCGGGGAAAACAACTTGGTGCGACGTCCGCAGTGCAAAAAACGTCATGCGGATCGAATTCCAATCAGAGGAAATCGCGAACTCCGTCCGTGACGCGATCCGCAAACACCTTGAGCAGCTAGCACAAGCTCAGAAAATATAAGCTATTGATTTTTAAGATCTTCGTACTACGAAGCCGCTAACGGAGATGAAAATGAAGAAAGCTTGAGACTAGAAAGGCAAAGGCCCGCAGCTGGAAACTGAGGGCCTTTGCGATTGTGGGCTTGGCTGGAAACTTTGCCGCACTACTCCCCAGATGGAAACTGGAAAGGGACTACAGACATCCCGGAGTGTAGCGCAACAGGATCGACAGTCAAGCGAAACCCATCCATTTACTGAAATGGACCGCTTGATATGTCTATCGTGCAACGCTTTGTTGCTGGCGAGGGTGAAATTTACCCCGAAGATTCAGCCGCCCTCACCGCCTTTCGCTGTGACCCGACCAACCTGCCCTGGATCATCTTTCGGGCGGCGTTTCGAGCCGCCCACATCGAACAGATTCCTCCTCGCGCTCGCGCCGTCCTGTCCGCCCTCGCGCGGACCGTCGACGCTGCAAAACCCTTTGCTGCCATCTTTGCACGCCGTGAGCTGCTCACCGGCCGCGCGCTGCAATCGATGCGGACGTTCTATCGCAGTCTCGACGATCTCGAGGTCGCGGGTCTGATCGAGCGTCGCCCGCAAGGCCGCTATGTCGAAGCCGGGTTGTTTGGTCGCGCCTACCTTCATCTCACTGAACATGCCGCGACCCTCCTTGGCCTCATTGAGCCTCCGCGTGCACACGAGAACGAACCCGGCCCGACGCCCTCTTCAACTGCATCCGCACCGGCGCTGCCTTCTTTATCTGTACCGTCTGTCAATGTGGCAGACGGTGGAATATATAAGGATCTAAGCCCTTTTGTTTTTCAAAAGAGACAACCGGGCCAACTGCCTACGGACCTTCAGCGCCTGCGCACCCTGGGGTTTTTTGATTTCTTGATTTTCAAACTCATGCGCGAAGCACGTGAGCACGGCAAGTGCCTCTCCGATGTCGTGGAAGCCACCTGGGACCACTTGAAGCTCGCCAAGGCGCCGATCAACTACCTGCGCGCCCTGCTCCGCAATCCGGTCGATTTTGCCCTCTTCATGCGCCGTCGGCACGCCGAACAACATGCCAAGCAAACACGTGCGCAGCAGCACATGGACGTTCAGGCCGTCGCCCTCCAACATGCCGGCCGCACGTTCATCGACGCGGACAACGGGCGCCAGTTCGTGATCGGCGCCGGTGGTGACTCGTTGACGATCTTCAGCCTCACGGAGCGCATTGGCCGCCAGGCCACGAAGTGGATGCCCTCGTTCGCCACGGCACTCCAGTCCGGGAAACTCCGCCCGGCCACCGCCCTGGATCTCGAACGCTTCGCCTATGCGCAACGAGAAGCGCTCGGCAAAACAGAGCCTTTCACGGCACCGCCGACGTACCCGAAGCCTCCGGTGACGGGCACGGTGCGTGACCACATCGCCGGACTGCGTCAGATCCTGAAAGTGCGAGGCGCGGGCGAGTAACGCGGCGCGTGCTGCAACCATTTTGAGCGACCGCGTAAATCGCCTTGGCGTCGTGCGAGATCAACGAATGAAGGATACGCGCCGACCTGTGAAGAGGGCCGATGAGGTTGTCCCGCTAGAAATGCAACTACCGATCGGGTCCGACAACTTCCGCACAGTGCCAGCACCAGTAGATACAACGGGCGCTCCAAAACTCGCCTCCAAGGCGGCGATCGAGACGCCAGAACGGGACGATAGAAGCGAGGCGAGGGTTACGAGCCGAGCCGGGCGCCATCATCGAGCGCACGCGGGGGACGAAGCGAGCAGCCGACGCGGAGCACCAGGTCGGGCGGCGACCAACGCCAAGGACAGAAGCGAACGCTCATTGACGACCGCTGAGCGAGTACGAGTGCTGGCCTCAAGATGTCCGGCGTCTTCCGCACCGAAAAATCGTGCCGCGCAACGACACGCCAGGTTCCGTTGGTGGACGCGCGACCGCTTGGTGTCCCACGATTGCAATGCCGGGGCGAACACCGAGCAGCTCTCAATCTTGGCCGAGGCGGCTACGCGATTTTTCCTGCCGCATATTCGTAGAGTGCCGACGTGCGGGTGACCGCTGCGGCCGTCGCGCGGACGACCTACAATGGTCCGCAGCGCCGCGCAAGAGTCCAAGCTATCGGACGACCAGTACGGCGATTTCGGTGTGCAACAGGGCCGACCACGTACGCGGCGACTGTGCACTGTCGGGAAAAAGCGTGAAGCGCTGACGCGCATGACGTAGACCACCGCGATGGCCGGAATTGGGGGCGCCGAAGTGGGGTGAATGGGCGGTAGGTCGGCCCGCTGACTCTGCCGGCCCGGTCTAGATTTCGTGAGTGACGACATTCGGCCGGGCACGGCGACGCTGCCCATGGGCGATCAGATCGCGCGGGCAGACCTCTTCATGCAGCGGATAGGCCAGACATAGTCGCCACTTGCAGAACGCGTCGGCAGCGTTTTTTCGAGACGCGAGGGCACGGTGGGTAACGCACGAGGCCCGATGCGGTTCTGCATTGAAGCGAAAGGGCACAGAACCGTCTCTAGCGGCCAACACCCGCCGCGCCGTGGTCACCTGTTTACCCTGAGTTGAGCCCGTTCTCAATCCACGCTGTACCGAGGGAGTGAGTGGAAACACGCACCACCTCCGCGCGCCATCGTTACCCCTCACAGGACCCCGCTTCGTCCACGTCATTTCCACCAACGGCCTCGCACGGCGCCGCCACACGCCTATTTGTCCGCATTTGTTCCGAAGCGGAAACGTAAGCGTCCTCCGTCAAGCCTGATAACTCCGGTTATCAGATATGGAAATTTCGCGTCGATGGAGCTTGGCGAGCTAAATCCCGACCCGAACGCCGGTGCTAGAATCACTGCAATGGCCTTCTCTGATAATGCGTACTGCGTTTGAGCCATGTTTCAGCGAAGGAACTGGGCTCACTTTACCTCCCGGCTTCGTTTTGCGACTACAATGGGTGCTTTGTATGGTATGAGGAGGATCCCATGACTGCTGACACCTATGTTCGCGCCCGTATCGACGCCACCACCAAGGAACGGGCATCCGAAGCGCTCAATCGGATAGGGTTATCCGTATCAGATGTTATCCGTCTGCTCATGCTGCGCATCGCGGACGAGCAGCGTCTGCCGTTCGAGGTGGCCGTGCCGAATGCCACGACGCGCCGCGCCATCGAAGAACTCGAAGCCGGTCGTGGTGAGCGTTCAGATTCCGCCGCCACCCTGTTTCGGGATCTGGGTCTCTGATGCTCACAGTCGTGCGTTCAGGCGCATTCAAACGCGACGTGAAACGTGCCGAGAAAAGAGGCAAGAATCTTCAAAAACTGCGCACGTTGCTGCAGATCCCTGCTGGAACAGCAGCCCCTGCCGGAAAGCTACCTCGATCATCCGCTGAAAGGCCAATGGAACAGGTATCGAGACTCGCACCTCGAGCCAGACTGGCTGCTCATCTACAAGATCGCAGGGGACGAACTGCGGCTCGCCCCGAACGGGCACCCATGCCGACCTGTTCGAAGAGTAGGGGAGGGAGATGAACCACGGACCGCATCCGGTTGTGACCACTCAGGCTGTGGTGCTATCCGCGCTCCTGCAGATCCAGTTGCGTCAGGTGTCCCGGGCGAGACATACACCGCTGCTGGATGAACTGCACGCGCTCAAGTTGACCGTTTGGGTCCGCTAGCCGATGCGGGCCTCGCATCAGCTGCTGCCGGCATTGGCCGGAACGTGGCTGGTTCCCGATGAGATCGTAGATAAGGGGAGGGGCACCGCGCCTACGACACACTCCTGGCACGGCACCACTCGCCCGACTGGTCGAACCTTGCAGGAAAGCCTTATGGACCGATTCCCACCGCCGCTGTCTAAATCTGCCTTTGGTGTCGAAAATTAAAGAACTTCAAAAATCCTTATTCTGAATTAGAACCATCACATTCACTTGTTGCAAAAAGTCGGTCCACGTTCAGGCGAAGCTGGTGCAGAAAACGCATTGCAAACAAACATTGTTTTCGGCTCCTACATTGATCGGCAAACTTTGCTCAGTACCCGTAGTAAGCATGCCAGCGCTCATACGCCCTGTATTGACGCCACTCATGCTCTCGCCAGTCTTCGCCATAGATAATCGGCGGCGGAGATGGCTGGTAAATGACAGCGGCTGGAGGGGGCGCGTAGTACACCGGAGGCGAAGGAGGGAGCGGTGCGTAGTAGACCGGAGGCGGTGCGACGTAGACGGGTGGGGCGTAACCAAAACCGATTCCCACCGTCACGTGCGCCGAAGCATCGACGCACGCACCGGGGCCGATGCCAAGCAGCACGACGAACCAGCTGGACCTTCGTTTGGCACGAGCGCCGAGGCGCTTGGTGTCGATGGAGTAGACCATGACAACTCCCTGTGGACCTGAGGCGTAAAGCGTAAACGCTTCATGCCGTGCGTCCGTGCACACGAAAAGATGTGAGCGATTATTGCGAGTGGATGTTTTCGGGTCGTGCACGCGTCAGCAGCAACCGTTAGTTACCTCCGTTGGGCTCGTCGGGCTTGGACCGACGATAGAAGGACGCAGCCTCACGCAACATCCGCTGTTTTTCCGCCTGAACGTAGATCGAGGTCGTCTGCAGCGATGCGTGTCCGAGAATCTTTTGCACGACGTCCAGCGGCACGTCCTCGGCGGCCGCGAGCATGCCAAACGTGTGCCGAAAAGCATGCGGCGATGTACCGGCCAGCAGCTTCATCTCCTCGACTGACAGATCCGGCATGCCGGCGATGAGCCGTTTCATTGCCCATTCGACCATTTTGTTGATGCCGTCGACGTGGTAGGCGAGGGCGGTGCCGTCGGCATACTTTTTTTGACCGAGCGCGGTTCGAGGCACGAAAAGTGTCGACAGCAGCGGCCCGTCCTTCGCGGTTTCGAAGTCGAGGCCCCGATCACGCCAATGCACCGTCAAGGCTGCGATGGTCGCGGGGCTGACCGGAACCGTGCGTTGCTTGTTTCGCTTGCCCACGACGGAAAGTTGCCAGACGCTCTCATCGTCGCCGCCGTGGCGTGTGGGAGACATGGCCTCACGCCGTGCGTTGACGAGCTCCTCCCGCCTGAGCCCCGCGTCGCCCCCCAACAGCAGCGCGACCCGGATCGACCGCCAGTACGAGCCATCCTCGCGCCCGCACTGAGTGTCGATATATGCACGGATGCGTTCCCACAACGACGGCGGCAGCGCCCGATCCACTTTCAGGAGGTCTTCTCGCTGGAGGATGATCGGGTCGGAAACGGCGGTCCAGGGATTGCCGGCAAGATAACGGACATTGACCAGCCAGGTGAAGGCCGCGCGCAGGGCGCGCACGGTGTAACGTTGGCTTTCGGCGCTCACGCTCAGTTTCGCCGTGGCGAACGGCCGCCATCGGCCGCTTGCTCTTGACGCACGCGGGCCAACGAAATCAGGGGAGGGCGCACGCAAGAAGTCCTTGTAGGCTTCACAGTCATCGGCAAGCAGCGAACTCAGCGGTTTTTTCCTGACGGTCACGGACCACAGCAGGAAACGCTCGAGTTCCTTGGTATAGGCGCGCAAGGTCTTCGGCTGATCGCGGTAGTGGTGCAAGTACGCACGCACGGCGTCGAGATCGTGGTTTGCGTGGATGTAAGGAAAGCTGTCATGGCGATTGACGCCGTCCGTACCCGAAAGGGCGTGCGCCAGTTGGAGGCGTTCGAGTGGCACAAGCGTGACGGAAGCCGTATCAATCGTTACCAGTTCGCTGTCAGACGCGCACAGCGGGTCGTCGAGCCCGACGTCCGAGGCGACCGATAATCCGATGTCACGTTCGTGCTGACGCAGCCAGGACACGATGTGTTGCGCGCGCCCCGGGCCAATGCGCGGAATGGCGCGCCACCAGCTGCCCCCGCGTCGGTTGCAAAAGTCCACTAGTTCGGTGAGCGTGAGAATTCCCTCGTCTTTGAGTCGGCGGGCCACGATTGGCCGAAACCACAGGCCGACACTGTGCGTCGCCTCGGGTTTCGCCACCGCGAGCATGGCGGCTTGCTCGACCATCTTGAGCGTCACCGCCGTTAGGCGGACGCTGTCGTGCGCCTTTGCAGAGGATTTGAGGTGATCGGCGAGCACGGACGAACCGTGCGCGAGCGCCAACTCGACGAGTTCCGCCTGCATGCGACGCAGATACGACTCGACCCAGGCCGGTGTCGGCGCGTTGCCGTCCTCGTCCTCGGGGAAATACAGGCGTGTGATCATCGGCGTGGGCACGCGCTGCACGAATGCGCGCAGCGCGGCGAGGTGATTGCGCGTGTACGACGCGCGGCTCTTGCTGACGGTTTGCGGCGTGTTGGCCAATTTTCGGCTCCTTGGGTGCGGCCAGCGGCCCGTCTGGGTGGGACGTAGATGCCCGACTTCCTAATTTTACCTATTAAACGTAATCCTGATAATACGAATTATCAGGATTA
>LFJI01000102.1 GCA_001235855.1 Candidatus Burkholderia brachyanthoides | reverse complement strand
TCGCGCGCTGTGCCTGCTCATGACCCCTCCCCCAAATCGTTGGATGCGTGTCCAATTTTTGAGGGGCAGTTCACTTCGCGGGTTTCATTCGGGCGCAACGACCCTCAGACATCAAACATCGATATTTCCCGCCCGCAGCGCGTTGTTCTCGATAAACACCCGACGCGGCTCCACATCGTCACCCATCAGCGTGGTAAAGATGCCGTCTGCCGCGATCGCGTCCTCGATCTGCACGCGCAGCAGACGCCGCACGCTCGGGTCCATCGTCGTTTCCCAAAGCTGCTCGGGGTTCATCTCGCCCAAGCCCTTATAACGCTGCTTGGAAACGTTGCGCTCGGCATCCGCGATCAACCATTTCATCGCGCTCTTGAAGTCGGTCACGGCCATCGAACGCTCGCCGCGCTTGATCAGCGCACCTTGTCTGATCAAACCCTTGAACGTATCAGCCGTCGACACGAGCTGCTTGTAGTCCGCGGTCAACTGAAGGTCTTCGTCCAATACCGAAACCTTCACATTGCCGTGATGACGCCGCTTGATATGCAGCGACCGCAGTTCACGCACCTGATCGTAAGCAGGCTCCACCGTGACCTCGGGCTTCAGCGGATCGGCACGCAGACGGTCTTCCAGCCGCTTTGCCGATGCCGCCGCCGCTTCCTCCGACGACAGATCGATCACGATGCCGTTCATCACCGCTTCGATCGCCTGCGCCGCATCGTAGATGCGGCTCAGGCGATCGACCACCGCCTGCGCCAGCAAGTAAACGCGCGCGAGTTCGCCGAGCGCATCGCCGGAAATGGCATCCGCGCCTTCGCTCGGCGTCAGTTCGGAGCCTTGCAGCGCGAGCTTCAGCATGTGCTGGTTCAGCTCGTGCGCGTCCTTCATGTACCGCTCGTCCTTGCCCGCCTTGATCTTGTACAGCGGCGGCTGCGCGATATAGATATAGCCGCGCTCGACGATCTCCGGCATCTGCCGGTAGAAGAACGTCAGCAGCAGCGTGCGGATGTGCGCGCCGTCCACGTCCGCATCGGTCATGATGATAATGCGGTGATAACGCAGCTTGTCGAGGTTGTAATCGTCCTTGCCGATGCCGCAGCCCAGCGCCGTGACCAGCGTCACGATCTGCTCCGACGACAGCAGCTTGTCGAAGCGCGCCTTCTCCACGTTCAGCACTTTGCCGCGCAACGGCAAGATCGCCTGGAACTTGCGGTCGCGCCCCTGCTTGGCCGACCCGCCCGCCGAGTCACCCTCGACGATATAGATTTCCGACTTCGCCGGGTCCTTCTCCTGACAGTCCGCAAGCTTGCCCGGCAGACCGATGCCACCGAGCACGCCCTTGCGGCGTGTCATTTCACGCGCCTTGCGCGCGGCGTCACGCGCATGCGCCGCATCGACGATCTTGCTCGTGATGATCTTCGCGTCGTTCGGCGTCTCCTGGAGGTAATCCTCCAGCGCCTTCGCGACGATTTCCTCCACCGGCGCGCGCACTTCGGACGACACCAGCTTGTCCTTCGTCTGCGAGCTGAACTTCGGCTCTGGCACCTTCACCGACAGCACGCACGACAACCCTTCGCGCATGTCGTCGCCGGTCGTCTCGACCTTCGCCTTTTTCGCGATGTCGTTATCCGTGATGTACTTGTTGATCACACGCGTCATGGCAGCGCGCAGACCCGTGAGGTGCGTGCCGCCGTCGCGTTGCGGAATGTTGTTGGTGAAGCAGAGCACGCTCTCGTTGAAGCTGTCGTTCCACTGCATCGCCACTTCGACGGTCACGTTCTCGCGCTCGCCGGTCGCGTGGAACAGGGTCGGATGCAGGACCTGCTTCACCTTGTTTATGTACTCGACGAAGCCCTTCACGCCGCCCGCGAACGCGAAATCATCTTCCTTGCCGGTGCGCTGGTCAGTCAAACGAATCCGCACGCCGTTGTTCAGAAACGAAAGCTCTCGCATGCGCTTGGCGAGAATATCGTAGTGGAATTCGACATTGCCGAAGATGGTCGCGGCCGCCAGAAAATGCACTTCGGTGCCGCGATTTTCCGTGTCGCTGACGACGGGCATGGGCGAATACTGCACGCCGTCTTCCTTGACAATTTCACGGTTCTGCACGACACCGCGCGAAAACTCCATGAAGTGCTTCTTGCCGTCGCGGCGCACCGTGAGGCGCAGCCATTCGGACAGCGCGTTCACGCACGACACGCCCACGCCGTGCAGGCCGCCGGACACCTTGTAGCTGTTCTGGTCGAACTTGCCGCCCGCGTGCAGTTCGGTCATGACGATTTCGGCGGCGCTGCGCTTCGGGTCGTGCTTGTCGTCGCGCTTCAGGCCCGTGGGCACGCCACGGCCGTTGTCGGTCACGGAAATGGAGTTGTCCGCGTGAATGACGACATGGATGTCGTCGCAATACCCGGCGAGCGCTTCGTCGATGGAGTTGTCCAGCACTTCGAATACGAGGTGATGCAAACCGGTGCCATCCGACGTATCGCCAATGTACATGCCCGGCCGCTTGCGGACCGCTTCCAGACCCTCGAGGATCTGAATGGACGATGCTCCGTAGCTGTTGTCAGGCTTGTTGTCGGGTTGCGAATTTGTGTTTTCAGTCATGGAATCTTTCGGTTCTGCGTCACTGCTTCGACACTACTGCGTTAATGCTCGAACTTTTCCAAACACCATTAAAAACGCCAAAGGGGCGCGCCGCCCCTTGGAGTGTTCACGGTGTTGCGCGCGTCAGATACGCATCGGCATCACCACGTATTTGAATTCCTCGTTCTCGGGAATCGTGATGAGCGCGCTGGAATTGGTGTCGCCCAAGCTCACCTTGAGCGTGTCGATCTTCAGATTCGCGAGCACGTCGAGCAGATACGTGACGTTGAAGCCGATATCGACGGAGTCGCCCTGATAAGCGATTTCGAGTTCTTCCTGCGCCTCTTCCTGATCGGCGTTGGTGGACATGATCTTCAACTGGCCCGGTTCGACCAGGCAGCGCACGCCCTTGAACTTGTCCGACGTCAGAATGGCCGCGCGCTGCAGCGAGCGCTGCAATTCTTCACGGCCGATCTCGAAGGTGTTCTTGTGCGACTTCGGAATAACGCGCTGGAAGTCGGGAAACTTGCCTTCGACCAGTTTCGACACCAGTTCGACCTGGCCGAAGGTGAACTTGACCTGCGTCGATGCGATGTCGATCTTGAGCGTATCGTCGATGTCTTCGAGCAGACGCTGGAGTTCGAGAATGGTCTTGCGCGGGATGATGACTTCCTGACGCGCGAACGAACCTTCGATCTTCATGGACGAGAACGCGAGACGGTGGCCGTCGGTCGCAACCGCCATCAACTGGTCACCGTCCACCACGAGCAGCATGCCGTTCAGGTAGTAGCGGATGTCCTGCTGCGCCATCGCGAAATAGACCATGCCGAGCAACTGGCGGAAGGTCTTCTGGGGAACCGAAAGGCTCGCGCCGAAGTCAGTAGCCTGAATGACTGTGGGGAACTCGTCCGCAGCCAAAGTCTGCAGCGCGAAGCGGCTCTTGCCGGACCGCACCCGCACCATCAGGCGCTTGTCGGAGAGATCGAGCACGACGTCGCCCGAAGGCATAGCGCGGAGAATATCCAGCAGCTTGCGCGCGGCGACCGTGGTGGCGATCTGGTCGCTGCCGACGCCGAAATCGGCGCGGGTGGTGATCTGGAGTTCGAGGTCCGTCGAGAGGAACGACACATCCGCGCCGTTCTTGGTGATGAGCAAATTGGCGAGGATCGGCAACGTATGGCGGCGTTCTACGATGCCGCTCACGGTTTGCAGCGGCCTTAGAAGATTATCTCGTTCGGTCTTGACCAGTTGCATAGAGTTCCTTCGTTGATGTGACGGCTTGTCCGCCAGTTTCGCCGGTTCGCCACCACTGCTTCTGCTACCGGGTTTGCAACCACCAGCCGGACAACCTCGTAACTCGCGTTGCCGGCCCCCCCGCCGGTCACTCGCGAAAGCTTGGCGCCATCCGCCCAGGCCATGGGCAGTAAAACCTATATTGTGCCTCAAAACGCCACGGCTCCCGAAAAAATGGGGGCGTTTTTACCAATAAACAGGCCCGGGTACGTAATAATCGACGCGTAGGTTCTCCGCGCGTCGCCAGCCTCCCGTCAGCCTTTCAGCGTCTGCTCGAGCACATGCAGTTCGTGGTTCAGTTGCGCGTCGTTGCCGCGCTCGGCCGCGATCTTGCGCACCGCGTGCAGCACGGTGGTGTGATCGCGTCCGCCGAACAGTTCGCCGATCTCGGGCAGGCTCTTTTGCGTCAGATCCTTCGCCAGATACATGGCGATCTGGCGCGGGCGCGCAATGTTAGCGGGCCGTTTTTTCGAATACATGTCAGCGACTTTGATGTTGTAGAAGTCGGCGACGGTCTTCTGGATATTCTCGACGGAGATCTGGCGGTTCTGCACCGTCAGCAGGTCTTTGAGTGCTTCCTTGGTCAGATCAATGGTGATGTCGCGGCCATGGAACTTCGAATACGCGAGGATCTTGCGCAGCGCGCCTTCCAGCTCACGCACGTTCGAACGCAGATGCTTGGCGACGAAGAACGCGACGTCCTCCGACAGGCTCACGCCTTCGGACAGCGCTTTGCGCATCAGGATGGCGACGCGCATTTCGAGTTCTGGCGGCTCGATCGCGACCGTGAGGCCGGAGTCGAAGCGGGAGATCAGACGATCGTCGATGCCGGAGATTTCCTTCGGATAGGTATCGCTTGTGATGATGACCTGCGCCTTGTTGGCGACGAGCGCCTCGAAGGCGTAGAAGAATTCTTCCTGCGTGCGGTTCTTGCCCGAGAAGAATTGAATATCGTCGATCAGCAGCAGATCGAGCGAGTGGTAGTAGCGCTTGAAGTCGTCGAACGCCTTGCGCTGGTAGGCCTTCACCACGTCCGACACGTACTGCTCCGCGTGGATGTAACGGATGCGCGCGCCGGCCTTGTCCATCAGCAACTGATTGCCGATGGCGTGGATCAGATGAGTCTTGCCGAGACCCACGCCGCCGTACAGGAACAGCGGGTTGTACGAGATGCCGGGATTGTCGGCGACCTGGATGGCCGCCGCGCGCGCGAGCTGGTTCGCCTTACCGGTGACGAAGTTGTCGAACGTCAGCACGGGATTCAGCTTTGATCGTTCGTAAGCGGAATCGGTTTCACTGCCCGCCGAGGGAGCGCCGCCCGGCCGCCAGGTGCGGCGGCCCGCCGCCGCTTCGTTGGCGTCGAGGCTCGGCAGATCGAGATCCGCCTGATCGTTTTGCGCCTGCTGTGCGGCCTCGGCGGCGAGCGCGTTCGCATGCGCGGGAACGCGTGGTGCGGCCGCAGACGGGCGCGGCGCGGCGTTTGGTCCGCCGCCGATCACGTTGCGCGCGGTCGCCTTGGGATCGAGCACGAACTGCACGTCGATGGGCGCGCTGAAGAACTCCCGTGCGGCATCGGTGATGCGCCCGGAGAACTGGCTTTTCACCCAGTCGAGCTTGAAACGATTGGGAGTGGCGATGCGAAGGGTGTTCGCATCGGCATCGAAGTCGACCGGGGTCAACGGCTTGATCCACGTGACGTACTGCTGCGGCGTGAGTTCACGCTCCAACAGTGCCGAACAGTGTTCCCAGAATTCGTTCATCGAATGCAGTCGTTTTTTGGTTGCTCCGCGCCGAGGCCGGCCGCGCCGCCGTGAGATATCGGGTAAGTGGTGCTGCCAAGCAAACATGCTCCGGAGGCTTACGCTGCAAGGGTTTGCGGACGGACGGCGGGCCGAAGCAGGGGGGCGGATATTTGAGAGTAAGGCGAGATTCTAACGCCAAACGCAGGCCGCGCACGAGTTATCCACAGGGACACATCAGCGCGATTTTCGGGCGCGCAAGCGGCCCGGCAATACGCGTCGTGGCGCTAACCTAATCTATTGACGGTCAATAGGAAAACGGTTTAAATAATAACTTGTGTGAAAATAGAAATTCCTGAATCTCCGGCCATCGCGCTTGCAGTGACTTCACTCAAGCCTAGCCCGCGCGGTCAATCAACTCTCAAGTGAGAGCGCCATGAAACGTACTTACCAACCTTCCGTTACGCGCCGTAAGCGCGCTCACGGCTTCCGCGTTCGCATGAAGACCGCTGGCGGCCGCAAGGTCATCAACGCTCGCCGCGCGAAGGGCCGCAAGCGCCTGGCCATCTAAGTCTGTCGCGCAGGATCGCTTGCGGGCTGCTCATTGATGTCCACATCGCCGAGCCGCTCACGCGCCGCACAGAAGTCTTAACACAGGACATCATTCAGTTGCCGGCGCAGGCCGCGTTCCCCAAGGCCGCAAGGCTGCTGAAAACGGATGAGTTCTCATCCGTTTTTCGTTTGCGCCCCTGGCGACGTTCGCCGCATTTCGTTCTTCACGGCAAGCCGACGGGAAACGAAGCGCGGCTCGGGCTGGTGATCGGCAAGAAGCAGGCGCCGCGGGCCGTCACGCGCAATCAGATCAAGCGGCTCGCACGCGATGCCTTCCGGCTGCGCCGCGAACACCTGAGCGGATACGACATTCTCGTGCGCCTGCACGCAAAGATCGACCGCAAAGCGATGCCGAGCGCCAGATCGCCGCCGCTACGCGATCTGGTCAGCGGCGAACTGGAAGCACTGCTCGACCGTGCCGTGCGCGAAGCCGCGCGTCGCAAGGCCGAATCCGTGGCGCCACCGCCGAGTGCGCCCGCCGTCGACGAATTACCCGACCCTTCCAGGTCATGAAGCACGCTTTGCGCCGGGTTTGCGTGAAGCTTATGCAAACGGCACTCATCGCGTTGTTGCGCTTCTACAAGCTTGCCGTCAGCCCGCTGCTCGGCAACCGGTGCCGCTTTTATCCCTCCTGCTCCAACTACGCGCGCGAGGCAATCCAGTATCATGGCGCCGCGCGTGGCACGTATCTCGCCGTGAAGCGTCTGTGCCGCTGCCATCCCCTGTCGGCGGGCGGCGTCGATCTCGTGCCGCCCGCCAATGGACGAACCGGCCCGTACAGCGCGTCCGAATCGCACCCGGATGATCCATCCGGGCAAGACAAACTTTCAAAACCACACGGCGCACACGCGCTATCCGATCAACACTGAGACAACGCATGGATATCAAACGCACCGTCCTATGGGTCATCTTTTTCGTGTCAGTTGTCATGTTGTTCGACAACTGGCAACGCGACCACGGGCGCCCGTCGATGTTCTTCCCGAGCGCGACGCAGCAGGCCAAGACGGCCAGCAACCCGGCGCCGGGCTCGGCTCCGGCCGGCACGCAGCCTTCTGAGATGCCGAACGCGCCGGCCGGCACGGCCGCACCGGGCACCACGACACCGCCTGCGACGGCGCAGGCGCAGCTTGTCAAGTTCACGACCGATGTGTATTCGGGTGAGATTGACACGCGCGGCGGCACGCTCTCGAAGCTGTCGCTCGTGAAGGAAGGCAACGGCAAGCAGCCGAACCTCTACGTCACGCTGTTCGATCACACCGCGAACCACACGTATCTCGCGCGCACCGGCCTGCTCGGCGGCGATTTCCCGAATCACAACGACGTCTTCACGCCGGTTCCGGGCGCAACCTCGCTGTCGCCGGACGCGAAGACGCTGAAGATCGCATTCGAATCGCCGGTGAAGGGCGGCGTGAAGGTCATCAAGACCTACACGTTCACGCGTGGCAGCTACGTGATCAATGTCGATACTAAGATCGAGAACGTCGGCACCACGCCGGTAGTATCGCCGAAGGTCTATATGGAAATCGTGCGCGACAGCACGCCGGTGGAAACGCCGCGTTTCTCGCACACGTTCATCGGACCGGCGGTCTATACGGACGCGAAGCATTTCCAGAAGATCGATTTCTCCGACATCGACAAGAATAAGGCGACCTTCGAGCCGTCCGCCGACAACGGCTGGATCGCGATGGTGCAGCATTACTTTGCGTCGGCGTGGATTCCGGCGCAGGGCGTGAAGCGCGACATCTACGTGCAGAAGATCGATCCGGCGCTGTATCGCGTAGGCTTGACGCAAGCGGTGCCGGCCATCGCGTCGGGCCAGTCTGCCGATGCCGATGCGCGTCTGTTCGCAGGTCCCGAAGAAGAGTGCATGCTGAAAGGCATCGCACCGGGTTTGGATCTGGTGAAGGACTACGGCATGGTGACGATCATTGCCAAGCCGCTGTTCTGGCTGCTCGAGAAGATCCACAGTTATGTCGGCAACTGGGGCTGGGCGATCGTGCTGCTCACGCTGCTCATCAAGGCGGTGTTCTTCCCGCTGTCGGCGGCGAGCTACAAGTCGATGGCACGCGTGAAGGAGATCACGCCGCGCATGCAGCAAATTCGCGAACGCTTCAAGCGCGATCCGCAGAAGATGAACGCGCAACTCATGGATCTGTACAAGACCGAGAAGGTGAATCCGTTCGGTGGCTGTCTGCCGGTCGTGATTCAGATTCCGGTGTTCATCTCGCTGTACTGGGTGCTGCTGTCGTCGGTGGAAATGCGCGGCGCGCCGTGGATCGGCTGGATTCACGATCTGTCACAAGTCGACCCGTACTACATCCTGCCGGTGCTAATGGCCGTGTCGATGTTCCTGCAGACCAAGCTGAACCCGACGCCGCCGGACCCCGTCCAGGCCAAGATGATGATGTTCATGCCGATCGCGTTCTCGGTCATGTTCTTCTTCTTCCCGGCGGGTCTGGTGCTGTACTACGTGGTGAACAACGTGCTGTCGATCGCGCAGCAGTATTACTTACATTACGCGGATGATGGCAAGGGAAAGAAGAAGACGGCGTAAGCGCTGATTCTCCTTGCTGAGTTGGATGCGGAAACGCCCGGTCTTGCTGAACTGCACCCCGAAAGTTGGACGGTTCTTGGCTAGTGCTGAGTTCTGTACATCACGGTACTAGCCAAGAACCGTCCAACTTTCGGGGTCGGATCAAAGCTGCGGCCTTCCTCGCCCGCGCGCGCCGCTTCGACGGCGGCATTCAGCGCGAGGATGTTGGTCTGGAACGCGATGCCTTCGATCACCGCGATGATGTCCGTCATGCGCTTCGAGCCCGCCGGGAGTTCGCGCATATTGCCGACGACCTCGCCGACCAGCACGCTGCCGCGCGCGAGACTGTTCGCCTCATCGGCGTTGCTAGCGTTCTGGCGCACCGTCGCGGTCAATTCCATGCTCGAAGCGGTTTCCTCCAGCGACGCGGCTTGCTCCTCCGTGCGCTGCGACAAGTCCGTGTTGCCCTGAGAGATCTCCCGCGACGCATGCAGGATCGAATCGCTCGAATGACAGATGCCGCCGACGGTCTGCGCCAGTTGCGCGCTCATGTTGCCGAGGCTGTGCAGCATGCTGCTGTCGTCGCCAGGCCACGTTTCGACGCGCGCCGTCAGATCGCCGTGCGCGATGCGATTGGCGATCCAGGTCCTTCACCTCGGTGATCACCGAGGTGAAGATGCCGCGTGCGATCACCTCGCGCT
>LFJI01000101.1 GCA_001235855.1 Candidatus Burkholderia brachyanthoides | reverse complement strand
CAACCGATTCGAACCACCGTGTACGGACCCGTACGCACGGTGGTGTGGGAGGGGGGCGGGCCGTGAGGCCTGCCCCTATCCCGATTACGTCTCAGGCGTGGCGAGACGTTGTGATCAATCGTCGTCGAGCGTATCGAGTTCGCTGAACAGATCGGTGGTCTCGCTCGACGGCGTGCGCGGCTACAATGCCCCGCTGCGCGCCTGTTCGCGCTGCTCCGGCGACAGCCAGATTTCCTCCATCGACCGATGCCTTCTCGATCATCCGCTGCAGGAAGAAGGGTTGCTTGCGCCCCGTCACTTCCGCCAGTAGCCGCAATCTCTGTTCGATCGCCGGATCAACTCTGACGGCAACCACTTTCAGCTTGTTTTCGGCTGCCCTTCGCAACGCGTGCTCCTGTGAAATTCTAATGCGCCGATTCCCGGGCGCCCGGGCGGTGTATTTACCATGAAGCGGCGATGGCCCGCAACGCCGCGCGCGCTCATCGCCAGCCGGATTCCCGGTGCGGGCGCTTGCGGGCGGCCATCGCCGCGAGTTCCGCACCGAGCAGAAAGACCGCCGTCGAGTAATAGAGCCACATCAGAATGATGACGAGCGACCCCGCTGCGCCGAACATGTTGGCGGTGCCCGCGTGCTGGAGATAGAGCAAGAACAGCTGCTTGCCTCATTCGAACAGCAAGGCGGCGGTCGCGCCGAGCAGCGCGTCGCGCCACATCATGCGCGTGGTCGGCAGAAACTTGAGCAGCACGGTGAACGCGAGCATCAGCATGCCGAGCGAGATCGCGCGGCGCGACAGCACGGACAGCACGATGAAAGTGCTGCCGTCGCCGAGCGCCCAGCGGCCGAGTATTTCGACGAGCGCATCGAGCATGAGCAGCACGCCGACGGGCAGTCCGAACGACATCAGCTGCACGCGCAACAGCGACACGATGCTCTCGCGCGTGCTGACGGCGGGGCGTCGGCCAGATCACGTTGAGCGCACTGTGCAGCGAGGAGAACGTCGCCGATGCGCCGACCAGCACGCCCGCCAGCGAGAGGATCGCGGTGCTGCGCGCGATATCGGCGTACCACGCGCGACGATCGCCTCCAGCGCGTGCGCGGCGTCAGCGCCCACGACGCCGCTGATTTCATCGAACAGGCGGCCTTGCACTGCATCGGCGCCGAAGAAAATGCTGGCCACCGAAATCATTATGACGAGCGTCGGCGCGAGCGAGAACGCCGCGAAAAACGCGATCGACGCGGAAAATATGAGGCAATGATCCTGCGACCACTGCGCGACGGGATCGACGATCCACGACAGCCAGCCGAAGCGCGACGTGCGGCCGGAGGCGAGAGACGGAGACGAAGGTGACCGCGGGACTTCCTGATTCATCTGGCGAACGGATGGGTTGGATGCGTTTGATCAACGCCGATGGTAGCCCCCTCGCGAGAATTACGTGTAAAAGAAGGCGCGTTCGAAGGCGCGTTCGGACTTCGAACGCGCCCCTTCTCGTCGCTGAAGATGAAACGGCGGAAGCCGCTTATGCCGAATCCTCGTCGTACGCCGGATCGGCCGTTTCGTCGAGCAGGCCGCGCGTTTTGTCTCTTCCACTTCGTCCGGCAGGATATCGGCGTCCGGCTCCAGACGATTGTCGCCATCCGCCGACGCCGCCTCGCCCGTGCCTTAGCGGTCGGTATCGCTCGCGAGTTCGGCTTCCGACTGGCCGAGCGCGTGGGCGTCGAGTTCGTCTTCGATGTCGCCCGGACGGCGCACTTCGCCCTGCACGTCCGAACCGCTATCGGACGAATCGCTCGGGCCAAGCGCGCCCGTGCCGTGGCCCTTGCCGACCTGCACCTCGCCTTCTTCGGACGGATTCAATGTGCTGCCACTCATCATGACCTCCTTGATCGCGTGTGTTCGCGAGTCCATGACGATTCCGCAAAAGCCGTTCCGCGAAGACGTGGCCGAGCGCGCAAAAGAAAACCCCGCGCACCTTGCGATGCGCAGGGCGTCGGACGGAAGTCGCGGCTATTTCAGGCCTGGGCCGCCGGTCGCTTTGCTGCCCCGGTCGCCGCGCCTTGCTTTACCGTCTTGACGGTCCTCTCGGTGACGGTGACGGACGTCGCGGTGGCAACGCTGCGCAGATCGGTGAGAAAAGAGTCGCGCCACACGGAAAGATTGTTCTCGCGCAGCGGCGCCATCATGTCGGCGTGACGCACCTGACGTTCGGCGAGCGGCATCGACAAGGCGCGCTCCAGCGCCTCGGACATCTGCGACAGATCGAACGGATTGACGACCAGCGCGCCCGGCAACTGATCCGCCGCGCCCGCGAATTGCGACAGCACCAGCGCGCCAGGATCGGCCGGGTCCTGCGATGCGACGTATTCCTTCGCGACCAGGTTCATGCCGTCGCGCAGCGGCGTCACGTAGCCGACCTGCGATAGCCGGAACAGCGCCATCAGCAGATTGCGTTCGTATTTGCGGTTGAGATACTGGATCGGCGTCCAGTCGAGCTGCGCGAATCGCCCGTTGATACGTCCAGCCTCGCCCTCCAGATTCTGACGGATGCGCTGATACGTCTGCACGTCCGAACGCGTCGGCGGCGCGATCTGCACGAGCGACACGCGCCCATGCCAACCCGGCGCGTTCAGCAGCAGGCGTTCGAACGCCTGAAAACGTTCGACCAGCCCTTTCGAATAGTCGAGCCGGTCCACGCTCATGATGAGCTTGCGTCCGCGCATGCTGTCGCGCAGGCTCTTGATCTGCTTGCGGTTGGAAAACTGCTCGGCTACCTTGGCGATGGCGTCAGGATAGATGCCGATCGGATAGGCGCCCACCTTCAGCATGCGCCCAAAGCCCTGCAGCATGCCGTCTTCGCTATAATGGCCGCGCCCGCTGCGCTCTACGTAGTCGGTCAAGGACTGCTTGTCGTTCTCCGTCTGGAAGCCGACCACGTCGTACTGACACATCGCCGCGATGAGTTCCTCGTGCGGCGGCACCGTGTGCATCATCTCCGGCACCGGAAACGGAATGTGCAGGAAAAAGCCGACGGGATTGTTCACGCCGATCTTTCGCAGATCCTGCGCGAACGGCAGCATGTGGTAGTCGTGCACCCAGATGATGTCGTCGGGCTTGATCAGCTTTTTGAGCTTCGCGGCGAGACCCGCGTTGACACGCATATAGCCCGCATATTCCTCGCGATCGAAGCGCGACAGGTCGTTGCGGTAGTGGAAAGTCGGCCACAGCGTGGCGTTCGAGAAGCCCCGGTAATACTGGTCGTAATCGCGGCGCGTGAGGCCGACGGTTGCGTAGGTGACATTGCCGCTCGTCTCCAGAACCGGATCGGCCGCTTCGCCGACGATCTCGCCACTCCAGCCGAACCACACACCGCCAGTCTCCTTGAGCGCGTCCAGTACGCCGATGGCTAGGCCGCCGGCGCTGGGCTTGCCTTCCTGGATCGGCGCGACGCGATTTGATACCACGATCAATCTGCTCATTACAGCGTCACCTCCTCAGTTTCGTTGCATGCTCGAAATGGCGAATGATGAAAAGTAAGCAAGCTTCGTACCGATTTGTTCAAACTTAAACAAAAATTCGTATCCACTTGTTACCGACGAACAAAAACACGCGGCGAGCACTTGCCGCGTAGAAAATTTTCATCGCTAAGCCGGAGGGTCGCGCCGGCGAGGGTCAGGAGTCCTGCTCGGATTCCAGGCCGCGCTGATACTCGATGCCCTCGCGTGACGCACGCCGCCCTTGATTGTGTTCGCCATCGGGCGGAGCGCCAGGCGCGGCGCAGTTCTGGCCGGCGGGATCGTGTTCGGCCGGCGATGCGGACGCGTCCTACGCGGCGGCCTGCTTGGCCGCTTCGGCGCGCGCTTCGCGCTTGGAGGAATGACGTGGGGAGCGTCGAAGTGCGGGATGCCTCATGATGCCTCCAGAAATGAAGGCCGTCGCGTTGTGACGTCGACGGCGCCGGACCTGATGCGCCGCCTTCGAAGTGGACATCGTCTCGAAAAACGGTGCTACATCAGAAAAAACGACGGCGCAAATGACTACCGCCGGACTACCGCCGGTCATTGTTGCTTCGTACGTTGCAATCCATACGTTCAGAATGGAAACTTATGCAAAGCTTGCACGAATTCAGGGAATCAGTCCTTGCAGCGGTCAACGTCGTCCGCTCACTCTCTCCTGCAATGCAACACGGTACTGCACACGGGGTGCGTTGTTCGGTCCGCGGCGGATCGCCAATCGGCGGCACGGGCGCGCCGGGCGGATCTTGCGTCGGGTCCGGATTCGGTTCGGGCGGAATCAAGGTGGGCTGCCGCTGATCCGGCGGCTGCGGCGTCTGGGCGTGCCGTTCTGCACTGAGACACACGCGTTCCGGCGTGATATCGGACATGGCGGACTCCTTGCGGTCGTTGTCCCTCGTGCGGCTGTCCTCGCCCACGCGGAGGTCATCGTTCAGATAGCAAGGCACATGCCCCTGAATCCGCCCTCAAAAACGCGCCTGCATGCAACCCATTATCGGTGCTCAAAACTTCCCTGCAAAAAAAAACGACCGCGCTTTTGCAAGCAGCGGGTGGTGTTTTCGTCTAAAGTAAAGATAAGCGAAGATCAAGGATTTTCGCTGTCTGCGTCGGTGGTCTCACCGACTTCGCCGACGGCCGCTTTCTGCGCGGCCTCGCCGTACTCGACGAGACGGTTGTAAAGCGTCTTGAGGCTGATGCCCAGAATCTCCGCGGCGCGCGTTTTCACGCCACCGCACTGCTCCAGCGTCGCGAGAATGAGCTGACGGTCGGCCTGCGCGAGCGACGTGCCGAACGGTATCGTCACCGCCGTCCCCGCTAAAGGCTTCGACAGGGAAATCTGCAACGGCACCGTCGCCGTGCTGTCCGAGTCCGTCGCCGCCATGATGTAAGCGCGCTGCACGTAGTTCTTCAATTCCCGCACGTTGCCAGGCCAGTTGTAGGAAGCCGACATTTCGCGCACGGCGGGCGGGAACTCCTTCTTCGTGTTGTAGCGGGCGTTCAGCTCGTCGAGGAACGACTGTCCCAAAAGTTCGATGTCCTTGCCGCGTTCGCGTAGCGGCGGCAGGTTGATCGGGAACACGTTCAGGCGGTGATACAGGTCCAGACGCAGCTTGCCTTCGAGCACGGCCTGTTCGGGATCGCGGTTGGTCGCGGCGATCAGGCGCACATCCGTCTCGAGTTCCTTGGTCGTGCCCACGCGCATGAACATGCCCGTTTCAAGCACGCGCAGGAGTTTCACCTGCAACTCAATCGGCATTTCGGTGATTTCGTCGAGAAACAGCGTGCCGCCGTTCGCGCGTTCGAAGTAACCCTTGTGCTGACGGTCCGCGCCCGTGAACGAGCCGCGCTCATGGCCGAACATTTCGGACTCGATAAGGTTCGGCGAGATCGCGCCACAGTTCACGGCGATGAACGAATGCTTGCGACGCAACGACAGTTCGTGCAGCGTCTGCGCGACGACTTCCTTGCCGGTGCCCGATTCGCCGATCAGCAGCACGGAGGCCGCCGTCGGCGCGACGCGGCCGATCTGATCGTAGACCGTCTGCATGACCGGCGAATTGCCGAGCATCAGGCCGAAGCGGCCCATGCGGCGCAACTCGCCGCGCAGCGTGCCAATTTCCGCCTTCAGGTCGCCGGTGCGCGGCAGGCGCGAGAGAATCGCCTTCACGCGCTGCATGTTGATCGGCTTCACCAGATAATCAGCGGCCCCCATTTTGAGCGCGCTCACGGCGGATTCCACCGTCGCGTGACCGGTGATGACGATCACTTCCACGCCCGAGTGCGGGTCCAGATTCTCGAACAGATCGACGCCCGTCCCGTCGGGCAGCTTGAGGTCGGTGAACACGACGTCCGGTGTCTGCCGAACCAGCTGAATGCGCGCCTCGCGCAGATCGCTGGCCAGGGCCGTCGTCAATCCGTCTTCGCCGATGATCGCGGCTAGCGCCTCGCGGGTACTGGGATCGTCATCAACAATCAATACATGTGGCATGCGATTCGATTTCTTCCAAAGCGTTTCAGAGTCACACACCGCGTGGCGGCGTGGTCTTCTCCGTACCGCGAAGAGGTGTGGGGCGGGCCGGTGCACTTCAAGTCGATTTCCGGGAAAACCCCGGGCGCGATTCAGAATGGAAGCGCGATAAATAGAATAATTTCCGTTTTTCTGCACGCTTGGCAAATTGCTGTCGTAAGTTTTTCCATTTAGACAACTTATGACAGAGTTTCACTGATTATAAGGGCTTATCAAGATAAAAACGCACGTCGCCCGGACGTGCGTTTCGAACACTCACACAAGTTGCCCGCCGTTCAAACGGGCCGCTGGCAAGCTGCCATGGCGTGCAAGGACACGTAACGCCACCGCTCGTGCTCAGCGCCGCACGATGTCAATCGCGCATCACAACTGCGTAGGAAATGCCACGCGTCCGCCGTGCCGCCCACGGCACCGTTGCCGTTGCCATTGAGCACATACGAACCCGACGAGGGGCGGACAGCACCTTGCCGCCCTCGTCTTCCCACACGTTCAAATCGTGCACAACGCGCCGTCCGGCGGCATCCTGCGATTGCACCCATTTCCACGCCACCACGCTGCCGACTGTACGCACCGAAAAGTCCGATCGAGGGACGTACTATGTGTGTTCTCCCTGCGTCATAAAAAATCGAGCGGCCGGTGCGAGGCATGAATTCGGATACGACCCGCACCGGAAAAAAGATTCAATGGAATTCGATGGGGTTCAGCGCGAAACGATGAGGCCCACCAGAAAGCCGACGCCCGCCGCAATGCCGAGCGACTGCCACGGATTCTCCTTCACGTATTTCTCGGTGCAATCGACGCCCGAGCGATAGCGGCTTTGCGCGCTCGATTGCGCATCGTTGAGCGTGACGCGCGCGGAATCGACATGATCGCGCAGACGCGAACGCAGCGCGTCGACGCCTTCGCCCGGCAGGGTCGCCGACAGGCACACGAGTTCTTCCGCGTCGTTCAGCAACACCTTGATGTCCTCGATGATCTTCTGCTTGCCCAACGCAAGCTGGGCGGTCGTCTGACTCATGAAATGAAGTCCTCGTCTAAGTGGTGGGTCACGGATGGAATGGGTGAAACGCCCGGGCGCTTCTGGAAGCGCTTCAGGACACGCGCGCCCGGCGCGCGATGCCGCCGTGTGCCGCGAACCAGCCGCGCAGGCGGCGGATCAGCCTGCTCGCGGTGAGCGCGCCACCGGTCACGCCGAACACGAGGCTCGTCACGTTGGCAGCTCGCGCCAGCGCGGGCGTGCCGGCGGCATAGCCGAGCACCGCGCACATGAGCGCCGTGACCAGCGCAACGGCGGCCCAGTGATAGATGTCGATCGAATCACTCGCCGCGAGTTCCTGAGGCTCGCGGGCGGGTTCGTCGCCCGCATCGCGGTTCAGCACTGCGACGCCGGCGGGACTCGCGCGCTCGAGCGTGATGGTGTCGGTGTCGAGACAGTCTTTCATGATGTGCTTGCCCTTCCCTGCTGCCCGTCGACCTGTGCGACTTGCGAGACTGTCAGGATCGCGAGCATCTTTTTGAGTTCGGATGCTGAGCTTTAGCAGCTTTCGTGCCAGTGTCGCCAGGCCGCGTCTGCCGTTTGTCCAAACCATTCGAACCGCATGCCGCGTGACGCCTACGACGACCGGGCGTGCCGATCCGGGTAAGAATTACGCCGTCGTGTTGTAATTTCTCGACGCGCGGGGCGAAGCTTACCGGAATGCGCTGGGCTTTCAAAATCAGATCAGACAAATTCCATACCGCCATTCGCATCGCATTGCCGCAACATCGTTGCGAATGGTTAAATAGCGAATATTGAGATAGGTCGGCCGCAACCGGCGCCGATGCGACCGCGAGACGCGCCGTGTTTCTCCGGCACGCGGCATGCATCGAACTCAAGCGATCGCACCGAATGTAAGACTAAGACGGCGTCCCAGCGGCGCGGCATTCAGGCACTCGCCGACACGCGACGCTTGCATGGCGCCACGCTTCCTCATTCGCAGAACTTCAGGACATATCAGCACACATGGCGTCAACCGATTTGGACCCGCCGCTCGTGGCAGGCGATACACCGGCGCAGAAGAAGCGCAACGCGGGGGAAGTGCCGGGCTTGAAGTCCTATGGGCTGATGTTCGGCTCATCGCCCGTGATGCAGGAACTGTACGGACAAATCGAACGCGTGGCCGCCACCAATGCGACCGTGCTGATCATCGGCGAGTCGGGCACCGGCAAGGAGCTGATCGCCCGGACCATCCACGACCGTAGCGAACGCAAGGGCGGCCCGTTCATCGCCGTGAACTGCGGCGCGATCCCCGACAATCTGATCGAAGCAGAACTGTTCGGCCACGAAAAAGGCAGCTTCACGGGCGCAGTGCAGGGCCGCGTCGGCTATTTCGAGCATGCCAACGGCGGCACGCTGTTCCTCGACGAAGTGACAGAAATGTCGCCGGTGCGGCAGGTCAAGCTGCTGCGCGCGCTGGAGACGGGCACGTTCTTTCACGTCGGCGGTAACGATCTGATTACCTCGGACGTGCGCGTGATCGCCGCCACCAACCGCGACCTGCTCACCGCCGTGAAAGAGAACGGTCTGCGCGAGGATCTGATGTACCGGCTCGCGGTGTTTCCGCTGCGCGCGCCGCCGCTGCGCGAACGCGATACGGACCGCGAACTGCTCGCGCAACACTTTCTCACCGAGATGAACGCGCAGGAAGGCACCAACAAGGCTTTCAGCAAGCGCGCGCTCGACGTGCTGCGCACCTATTCGTGGCCAGGCAACGTGCGGGAGATGAAGAACACGGTGTATCGCGCGTTCATTCTCGCGGAAAAGACGGTGGAGATCGCGTATCCGCATCTCGCTTCGCGCGTGAAGCCGGTCACGCAAGGTGATGCGATGAACGTGTGGGTCGGCACGCCACTCGCCGATGCGCAGAAGCAGATCATCCTTGGCACGCTCAAGCATTGCGGCAGCGACAAGCGTCGCGCGGCCAAGGCGCTGGGCGTCAGCCTCAAGACTTTGTATAACCGCCTCGGCGCGTACGAAAACGAAGAAGCCGATCCCGGCGATGCTTCGTCCGGCGAAGAAAACTGACGCTCGCCATTCCTCGCCATTCCTCTTCTTCCGATCCCTGCATGAGCTACCGGTGAGCGCGTTCGACACGCGCTCACCGCGCTTCACTGCGCGACAAAACGCAACGTGTTCCGCGTGCTTGCAATTTCTTGCAATTTTCTCAAAGCAGTAGTTAAATAGAAGTTTGCTTCAAAACGCGGTAGGCACGCTCGTGCCACGTCGTCATTCGGACCGCGCATGAACAGGCCAGACCTCGGCATCGTGCGTCGCGATGCATGCCGGGCGCACGCGCCAGAACATGGTAGAAGAAGGAAAGCAACGTATCCGTCAGCGCATCCCGTCTTGAACCGAAGTTAACGCAGTTCGAAGGTGCTTCCATTGTAAGCACTGGAGCTAGGCTAGGCGATGGAGAACGCAAC
>LFJI01000100.1 GCA_001235855.1 Candidatus Burkholderia brachyanthoides | reverse complement strand
GACCATCTCATTAAACCCCACGTTTTCCAAAACGTGGAGTTGGTCAGCAGTCTGAGGCCGGTCGAAAGACCGGCTTTGGTTCTCGTCATGAGACTACGCACACATCACACCTGCGCCCCCGCATTCGGATCGTTCGGATCGAGCTTGTCCTTCTTGTCCTTCACCAGATCTTCGCGCTTCACGCCGAACCACATCGCCAGCGCGGCAGCCACGAACACCGATGAGTAGATGCCGAACAGAATACCGACAGTGAGCGCCAGCGCGAAGTAGTGAAGCGTCGGGCCGCCGAAGAAGAACATCGACAGCACCATCATTTCCGTACAGCCGTGGGTGATGATGGTCCGCGACATCGTCGACGTGATCGCGTGGTCGATCACTTTCATCACTGCCATCTTGCGCTGCTTGCGGAAGGTTTCGCGAATCCGGTCGAAGATAACCACCGACTCGTTCACCGAATAGCCGAGCACTGCGAGAATCGCCGCCAGCACCGACAGCGAGAACTCCCACTGGAAGAACGCGAAGAAGCCGAGAATGATCACCACGTCGTGCAGGTTCGCGATGATGCCCGCAACCGCGTACTTCCATTCGAAGCGGAACGACAGGTAGATCACGATGCCGATCACCACGCACGCGAGCGCCGCCAGCCCGTTCGTCACCAGTTCCTTGCCGACCTGGGGACCGACGAATTCCACGCGCTGCAAGGTGACCGACGCGTTGTCGGCCTTGAGCGCGCTCATCATCTGATCGCTCTGTTGCGCAGACGTCAGGCCCTGCTTGAGCGGCAGACGGATCAGCACGTCACGCGAAGTGCCGAAGCTCTGCACTTGCGCGTCGGCGTAGCCGAGCTTGCTCATGGTCGCGCGAATCGGCTCGGGCGAAATGGCTTGCGGATACTGCACCTCGACCACCGTTCCGCCGGTGAACTCCACCGACAGATACAGCCCCTTGTGCACGAGGAAAAACACGGCCGCGAGGAACGTCACGAGCGACACCACGTTGAAAATCAACGCGCGTTCCATAAACGGTATGTCGCAGCGAATACGGAAGAATTCCATTTTTAATCTCTCCGGGACTCAGCGGACTCAGTGCGACTGGCCCGGTTTCTGTTGATCAACGCCCGGGCCCGAACGGCGGCGCACGGTCGGCTTGCGGCTGCACGCGGGCGCCGCGTTGGCGCCTTGCGCGCGCGGCGCGGCGACGGCCTTCTTCTTGCCCTTGGCGGTCTGCACGATTTCATCGACGGGCGAGTCGCCGCCGCGTTGTGCCGCGAGGTAAGCGGAAGCGGGCGCTCCGGCATCGCCGCCTTCCGGACGCCACACCTGACCAATCGCCAGCGTCTTCAGCTTCTTCTTGCCGCCGTACCAGAGGTTCACGAGACCGCGCGAGAAGAACACCGCCGAGAACATCGACGTCAGTATGCCGATACAGTGCACCACCGCGAAACCGCGCACCGGACCCGAGCCGAACGCGAGCAGCGCGAGACCGGCGATCAGCGTCGTGACGTTCGAATCGAGAATGGTCGCCCACGCGTGCGTGAAGCCTTCCTGAATCGCGGTCTGCGGCGGCGCGCCGTTGCGCAGTTCTTCGCGGATACGCTCGTTGATCAGCACGTTCGCGTCGATCGCCATACCGAGCGCGAGAGCGATAGCGGCGATACCCGGCAGCGTCAGCGTGGCCTGCAACATGGACAGCACCGCGATCAGCAGCAGCAGGTTCACCGACAGCGCGATCATCGAGAACAGGCCGAACAGCAGGTAGTACGCGAGCATGAACAGGGCGATAGCGGCGAAACCGTATTGTACCGAATCGAAGCCTTTCTTGATGTTGTCCGCGCCGAGGCTCGGACCGACGGTGCATTCTTCGATGATGTCCATCGGCGCCGCCAGCGAACCGGCGCGCAGCAGCAGCGCGAGGTCGGTCGCGGCTTGCGCGGTCGGCTGGCCGGTGATCTGGAAGCGGTCACCCAGCTGCGACTGGATGTTCGCCACCGTCAACACTTCGCCCTTGCCCTTCTCGAACAGCACCATCGCCATCGGCTTGCCGATGCTGTCGCGCGACACGCTCGCAATCGCACGGCCGCCGGTCGAGTCGAGGCGGATGTTCACCGACGGACGCTGATGATCGTCGAAATCCGCCGATGCATCGATGATGCGGTCGCCGGTGAAGATCACCTGCTTGCGCACCGCCAGGCGGCGGTCGCCTTGCTTGAACGCGTCGTCGCCCGGCGGCACCGGGTCGTTCGGGCCGATGACGGTATTGACCGGATCGGCGAGGCGCGCTTCGAGCGTCGCCGTGCGGCCGATGATGTCCTTCGCCTTCGCTGTATCCTGCACGCCCGGCAGTTCGACCACGATGCGATCGGCGCCTTGCTGCTGGATCACCGGCTCGGCCACGCCGAGTTCGTTGACGCGGTTATGCAGCGTCGTGATGTTCTGTTTGAGCGCGCCGTCCTCGACGACCTTTTGCGCCGCAGGCGTGAAGGTGCCGACCACCTGGAAGCCGTCGCTGCCCTGACGCGTCGCCCATTGCAGTTCGGACACGCCGGTCTGGAGCAGGGTGCGCGCGTTGTCCGCCGTCGCCTGGTCCGCGAAATTCACCACCACCGACTGAGCGACGCGATTCACGCCGCCATCGCGGATATTGCGGTCGCGCAGATAGGTGCGCGCATCGGCAGCATCGGAGTCGAGCTTCTTGTTGAGCGCGCCGGCCATGTCCACTTGCAGCAGGAAGTGCACGCCGCCGCGCAGGTCCAGACCGAGATACATCGGTAGCGCGTGCAGCGCCGTCAGCCAGCCCGGCGAGGCGCTCTGCAGGTTCAGCGCGATGATGAACTGCGGATCGGTGTTGAGCAACTTGGTGAGCAGGTCCTTCACGCGCAGTTGCGTGTCGGTGTCTTTCAGGCGCACGCGGATGTTCGCGTTCATCTGCGAGTTGTCGAAGGTGACTTCGTCAGCCTTGATGTTGCTCGCGGAGAGTGCGCTTTCGACGTTCGCGAGCGTGCTCGAGTCGAGCTTGACCGTGGCCTTGCCGCTCGACACCTGCACTGCGGGCGCTTCGCCGAAGAAATTGGGTAGCGTGTACACGAGGCCGATGACGAGCGCCACCAGCATCACGACATACTTCCAGAGGGGATAACGATTCATGGGGATGGCCGAACGGATATTTGGCTGCGGGGAGAGTGCGTCCGGCGTTATGCGCGATGAGCCGGTGGTGCG
Organism: Candidatus Burkholderia brachyanthoides; assembly: GCA_001235855.1. Taxonomy (GTDB): domain Bacteria; phylum Pseudomonadota; class Gammaproteobacteria; order Burkholderiales; family Burkholderiaceae; genus Caballeronia; species Caballeronia brachyanthoides. The sequence continues at coordinate 6,323 of LFJI01000100.1, read as the reverse complement.
AGCCGTGGACTCGGTGAGCGAGGCCGCGCCGGACGCGGTGGAACTGTTCTGGCCTTACAGCGACTTGATGGTGCCCTTCGGGAGGATGGTTGTCACGGATGCCTTCTGGATGGTGATCTCCGTGCCTTCGGCGATTTCCATGCCGACATACGCTTCCGATACCTTGGTGATCTTGCCGACGATGCCGCCGTTGGTCACGACTTCGTCGCCCTTGGCCATGGCGGCGAGCATGTTGCGATGCTCCTTCTGACGCTTCATTTGCGGACGGATCATGATGAAGTACAGCACCGCGAACATCAGGATCAGCGGCAGGAAACTCATCAGCTGGGATTCCGTGCCACCTGCGGATGCGCCTTGTGCAAAGGCATTGGAAATGAACGACACGTTGGTCTCTCCGAGTTTACGTTTCGGTACTTCTAAAGTTTCGGTACTTCTAAAAAACAGGCTTCTGGTAACTGACTAGAAGTTAACTAGACATTTTACCACTCGCACCGTACGGGCCATGGCCGGAATGCGCTTTGTCATCAAGTCGTTACAGCCGTTTGACGGCGTACGACGCAAGCACAAGAAATGTGATTGTAATGCTTGCCGCCCGCGCTCAGTCGACACCGCGCGGTTCTCGGCGAAAGTCTTGCGAAATGCCTCGAACGTATGATTCTCGATCGATTCCCGCACTTCGCCAATCAGCTGAAGGTAATAGTGCAGGTTGTGAATCGTGTTCAGTTGCGCGCCGAGAATTTCCCTCACGCGGTGCAGGTGATGCAGATAGCCGCGCGTGAAGTTTTGGCACGTGTAGCAGGTGCAGGTTTCGTCGAGCGGCTTCATTGAGCTTTTGTGCGACGCGTTCTTGATCTTGAGATCGCCGAAACGTGTGAAGAGCCAGCCATTGCGCGCATTGCGCGTGGGCATCACGCAGTCGAACATGTCCACGCCGGCCGCCACGCCCGCCACCAGATCTTCCGGCGTGCCTACGCCCATCAGATAGTGCGGCTTGTCGGCGGGCAGCTTCGGTCCGATGTGATTCAGCACGCGCATCATGTCTTCCTTCGGCTCGCCGACCGACAGACCGCCGATGGCCAGTCCATGGAAGCCGATCTCGCTCAGGCCCGCCAGCGATTCGTCGCGCAGGTCTTCGAACATGCCGCCCTGCACGATGCCGAACAGCGCGTTCGAATTGCCGAGCCTGCCAAATTCGTCGATGGAACGCTTGGCCCAGCGCATCGACATGCGCATGGAATCGGCGGCGTCCTTGTGCGAGGTCGGCACGCCGTTGGTCGCGTAGGGCGAGCATTCGTCGAACTGCATGACGATGTCCGAGTTCAGCACCTTCTGAATCTGTATCGACACTTCGGGCGACAGGAACAGCTTGTCGCCGTTGATCGGCGACGCGAACGTGACGCCATCTTCGGTGATCTTGCGCAGATTGCCGAGCGAAAATATCTGAAAACCGCCGGAGTCCGTCAGAATCGGCCGATCCCAGCCCATGAACTTATGCAGGCCGCCGTGAGCGTCGATCACGTCCAGACCGGGACGCAGCCACAGATGAAACGTGTTGCCGAGAATGATCTGCGCGCGAATCTCTTCGAGTTCGCGCGGCTGGATGGCTTTGACTGTGCCGTACGTGCCGACCGGCATGAAGATCGGCGTTTCGACGACGCCGTGATTGAGCGTGAGGCGGCCGCGGCGCGCCTGGCCGTCGGTCGTCAGCAATTCGAACTTGAGCCCGTTCTCGGGCGGGATGTGACCAGTGCTCATCGATGAAGCTCCGCTGCAACCGGAGAACAGTCCGGCGCAAAAGTAGTTGAGAAAAGCTTAGGTGCGGCGTATCAGCAGCATGGCGTCGCCATAACTGAAGAAGCGGTAGCGTTGTTCGATGGCGTGGCGATACGCCTCGCGGATCGTCTCCATGCCGGCGAAGGCCGAGACGAGCATCATCAGCGTCGATTTGGGCAGGTGGAAGTTCGTCACGAGCCGGTCCACGACGCGGAATTCGTAACCCGGCGTGATGAAGATATCGGTTTCCGCTTGCGTGGCGGCGAGCGGACGGCCGGCGTGCGCGGCGTCGCGGGCGGCGGCTTCGAGCGCGCGCATCGAGGTCGTGCCCACCGCGATCACGTGATTGCCCCGCGCCTTCACCGCCGCGATTTGGTCGACCAGCGTCTGCGGCAGGTCGTACCACTCGCTGTGCATCTTGTGCTCGGCGATATTCTCGACGCGCACCGGCTGGAACGTGCCCGCGCCCACGTGCAGCGTGAGCGCGGCGCGCTCGACACCGCGTGCATCGAGTTGGGCGAACAGCGCGTCATCGAAATGCAGGCCGGCGGTCGGCGCCGCCACCGCGCCCGGATTGGCCGCATAGACCGTCTGGTAGCGCGTTTCGTCGTAGGCGTCGGCATCGTGCTCGATGTAATGCGGCAGCGGCAAGCGCCCGTATTGCTCGATCAGCGTCAGGCAGTCGGCCGGGAAATGCAGCGTGTAGAACGGCTCTACGCGCTCGCCCAGGGTGACGTCGAAGGCATCGGCCAAGCGAATGGTGCTGCCCTGCGCCGGGCTCTTGCTCGCGCGAATCTGCGCGAGCGCCGTGGTCGCGCCGGTCAGGCGTTCGATCAGCACTTCGATCTTCCCGCCGCTGGCCTTTTGGCCGAAGAACCGCGCCTTGAGGACTTTGGTATCGTTGAAGACGAGCAGATCGCTCGCATCGAGCAGCGTCGGCAGTTCGGAAAACCGCCGGTCGGTGAGCGTGAGGGGCGTGGCGCGGTTGTCCACTTCGAGCAGTCGGCTCGAGCTGCGCTCGCTGAGCGCGCTCTGCGCGATCAGCTCGGGCGGCAGATTAAAATCGAAATCGGAAAGCGTGAGCATGGCGTGAACGAGGCACGAACGAACGCAAAAGCACGCCGAACAAATCCAATATTGTACTTGCGAAGAGAGTCAATGCCCCTATCCGACCGCCGACCCGCCGCTTCGACCGAACCGCTTGCCGAAGAGGCGGGCGACGCGCCGCGCGCCGCCGCGCCCGCGCGCAAGCGTGCGAAGGCGGACGACAAACCGAAGGCCGTCGTCAAGAGCGCGGACAAGCTCGCCAGGCTCGGCCTTAAATCGGACATCGATCTGGTCTTGCATCTGCCGATGCGCTACGAGGACGAAACGCAGCTCACGCCCGTCGGCGAACTGATCCCCGGCGCTGTGGCGCAGACCGAAGGCGTCGTGTTCGACAACGAGATCGCATACCGGCCGCGCCGGCAGTTGCTGGTGAAGCTTCACGACGACGCCGGCGACGAACTCACGCTGCGCTTTCTCAACTTCTACGGCTCGCAAGTGCAGCAGATGGCGATCGGCAAGCGTCTGCGCGTGCGCGGCGACGTGCGCGGCGGCTTTTTCGGGCTGGAGATGGTGCATCCCACGGTGCGCCCGGTCGACGACGACACGCCGCTGCCGCAAGCGCTGACGCCGGTATACCCGTCGACGGCGGGCATCTCGCAGGCGTATCTGCGCAAAGCGATCGACAACGCGCTGTCGCACGTCGTGCTGCCGGAACTGCTGCCGGAAAAGATCGCCAACGCCCATCTGAAGCCGCTGAACGTTCCCGGCCTGCTCGATGCTGTCAAAACGCTGCATCACCCGCGCGCGGATTCGGACGAAACCGCGCTGATTGACGGCACGCATCCGGCGTGGACGCGCATCAAGTTCGAGGAATTGCTCGCGCAGCAGTTGTCGCTCAAGCGTGCGCGCGAGGAGCGTCGCACGCGCGCCGCGCCAGCCATGCCGCGCCGTTCGCCCGCGGACGAGACTTCGCTCGTCACGCGCCTGTTGAAGGCGCTGCCGTTTGCGCTGACCGGCGCGCAGCAGCGCGTGGTCGCGGAGATCGGCGGCGAACTGACGCTCGCGCATCCGATGCAGCGGCTGCTGCAAGGCGATGTCGGCAGCGGCAAGACCATCGTCGCGGCGCTGGCGGCGGCACAGGCCATCGACGCCGGATATCAGGCCGCGCTCATGGCGCCGACCGAAATCCTCGCGGAACAGCATGCGCGCAAGCTGCGCGGCTGGCTCGAACCGCTCGGCGTGTCCGTCGCGTGGTTCGCGGGCAGCCTCAAAGCTAAGGAAAAGCGCGCGGCGCTCGAAGCGGCGGCGCTCGGCACGGCACATCTGATCATCGGCACGCACGCGATCATTCAGGACGCGGTCGAGTTCGCGCGCCTAGGCCTCGTGATCGTCGACGAACAGCATCGCTTCGGCGTCGCGCAGCGTCTCGCGCTGCGCGCCAAGGCGCTGAACGCGGCGGACGGCCGCGCCGACTTCCAGCCGCATCAATTGATGATGTCCGCGACGCCGATTCCGCGCACGCTCGCCATGACCTACTACGCGGACCTGGACGTTTCCACCATCGACGAACTGCCGCCCGGCCGCACGCCGATCCTCACCAAGGTCGTCTCCGACGGACGCCGCGACGAGATCATCGCGCGCGTGCGTCAGGCGGCGCTTACGGGGCGTCAGGTGTACTGGGTGTGTCCGCTGATCGAGGAAAGCGAGGCGCTCCAGCTTCAGACCGCCGTCGAGACTTACGAAACGCTCGCCGCTGCGCTGCCGGAACTGCGCGTCGGAGTGGTGCACGGGCGGCTCGCGATCGCCGAAAAAGCCGCCGTGATGGACGCCTTCGCACGCAACGAAGTGCAGTTGCTGGTCGCGACGACGGTAATCGAAGTCGGCGTAGACGTGCCGAACGCGTCGCTGATGGTGATCGAGCATACGGAGCGCTTCGGGCTCGCGCAGTTACACCAGTTGCGTGGGCGCGTGGGGCGCGGCAGCGCGGCGTCGGTGTGCGTGCTGATGTACGCGAATCCGCTCTCGCAGACTGCCCGCGAGCGTCTGAAAACGATGCGCGAAATCACCGACGGCTTCGAAATCGCGCGCCGCGATCTGGAGATTCGCGGTCCCGGCGAATTCCTCGGCGCACGCCAGTCGGGCGAGGCAATGCTGCGTTTCGCGAGCCTGAAGAACGACGGCTGGTTGATCGGACCCGCGCGCGAAGCTGCCAACGCCATGCTCAAGTCGTTCCCGGACGCGGTGGCGAGCCATCTGGCGCGCTGGCTTGGCGTACGCGAGCAGTATTTGAAAGTCTGATGATTGTGAACTTGAAGGCGCGTTGTCGGTTCCTAATTGGATGTCTGCGCGGACCCCTGCGCCGCGCCTTTCGAGAGAGTTGTCGAACGGCGGATCGTGGGTGTATAACTTAAATCTATCAAATCAATGTATTTCATTAGCCTCCAATGACGCTCACTGAACTGAAGTACATCGTCGCCGTCGCGCGCGAGAGGCATTTCGGCCGCGCCGCCGAGGCGTGCTTCGTCAGCCAACCAACTTTGTCGGTGGCAATCAAGAAGCTCGAAGACGAACTCAACGTGCAGATCTTCGAGCGCGGCACGAGCGAAGTCAGCGTGACGCCGATCGGCGAACAGATCGTCACGCAGGCGCAGCGCGTGCTCGAGCAGACGCTCGCCATCAAGGAAATCGCCAAACAGGGCAAGGACCCGTTGGTGGGTCCGCTGCGACTCGGTGTCATCTACACGATCGGGCCGTATCTGCTGCCGACACTCGTCAAGCAGATGATCAAATCGGTGCCGCAAATGCCGCTGATGCTTCAGGAAAACTACACGCTCAAGCTGATCGAGCTGCTGAAGCAGGGCGAAATCGACGTCGCGATCATGGCGCTGCCGTTTCCCGAAACCGGCCTGATGGTGCGCGCGCTGTACGACGAGCCGTTTGTCGTCGCGATGCCTTCGGGTCACGCGTGGGAAAACCATCCGAAGATCGACCCCGACGATCTCAAGCAGGAAACCATGCTGCTGCTCGGCAGCGGCCATTGCTTCCGCGATCACGTTCTCGGCGTGTGTCCGGAACTGATGCGCTTTTCGCCGAACGCGGACGGCATCCAGAAGACCTTTGAAGGGTCGTCGCTGGAAACCATCCGGCATATGGTCGCGAGCGGCGTGGGCATCACCGTGTTGCCGCGCATGTCCGTGCATGAGGTGAAGCCGCACGCGGCGGGCATCGATTCTGGCCTGCTGAGCTACGTCCCGTTCGATGAACCTGTGCCCGACCGTTGTGTGGTGCTGGCGTGGCGCAAGAGCTTCACGCGGATGCCGGCCATCGACGCCATCTGCGATGCGATCGCTAATTGTGATTTGCCGGGCGTCAGGAAATTGGATATGCCGGTCGCGGTGAACTGATCCACCTGAAGCGTCATCGAAACGCTGCGCCACGTGCGCGGCGTTTTTCGTTGTGCGCCCATGCTGGGCGCAATCTAGTGGGTGCAAGTCCCACCGTGA
>LFJI01000010.1 GCA_001235855.1 Candidatus Burkholderia brachyanthoides | reverse complement strand
AAATGTGTTACCCCTGTCCTGACACACCTGTTACCCATGTCTCTGGTCTGTACACTCGGGCACATGCTGTCCCTGCAGATCGAAGCGAAGGAAGAGCGCGCCGAAGGCGAGTATCTCGCTGGGCTGCGCCGCACCATGGGCCGGCTGATCCGGTGCGATGGGCGAGCACGAGAACTTCGTCGCGGGCCTGTGCGCGGTGCCGGAGGACGTGCTGAGCTTCGCGCGCTCGGCGGGCGCGGCGATCGTGCTGAACGACCAGATCACGCTGATGGGCTCCACGCCCGACGAAGCCACCGTGCGCGCCCCCGTGCAATGGGCTCGCGGAAAACACCACCGGCATCTGGGCGACGGATTCGCTGGCGCGCGAATGGCCGCCTGCGAAAGCGCATGAGGATCGCGCGTGCGACTTGCTGGCTGTGCCGGTGTCGCAGATTTTCCGCAACTAACTATTTGTTATGGTTCCGGCCCGAGCTGATGCAAACCATCAAGTGGGCGGGCGAGCCGGTTAAGGTGACCGGCGCGGACGGCGCGAGCGCACCGCGCACCAGCTTTTCGCCGTGGCTGGAGACGGTGCGGTGCGCGGCCATTCGGCGCTGTGGCGGCAGGGGGAACTGGAAATCGCCGGCAAGTTGCGCGGTGCGTTGCTGAATATCGTGCTGCGCCGCGCCGAGAAACGCGCGGGATCTGGCCAACGAACTCGCGCGCCAACAAGGAACTGGAGGCGTTTTCCTACTCGGTGTCTCACGATTTGCGCGCGCCGCTGCGACATATCGCGGGCTACGGCGATCCGCTGCGCGAGCTGGAAGGCGATCGCATGGCGGAGAAGAGCAATCGCTTCCTGAACAACATGCTCGATTCGGCGCGCTTCGCGGGTACGCTGGTGGACGATCTGCTGACCTTCTCGCAGATGGGTCGCGCCGCGCTGCATCCCGCGCCGGTGGACCTCGGGCAGATCGTCCGCGTGATCGTGCAGGAGTGCGAGAACGACACGCCCACGCGCCATATCGAGTGGGTGATCGGCGATCTGCCGCGTGTGGTCGGCGACGCCGCGTTCCTGCAACTGGCGGTGCGCAACCTGATTTCGAATGCGGTGAAATATACGAGAACACGGGAATCGGCGAAAATTGAAGTATTTGCCACCCGCAGCGGCGACGAGTACGTGATCGGCGTGCGGGACAACGGCGTCGGCTTCGACATGAAATACGGGGCCAAGCTGTTCGGCGTGTTCCAGCGGCTGCATCGCGCGGAAGAATTCGAAGGCACGGGCATCGGTCTTGTCAATGTGCGGCGTATCGTGGAAAGGCACGAAGGCCGCACCTGGGCCGAAGGGCGGCTGGGAGAAGGCGCGACGTTCTATTTCTCCCCGCCCATCGTGTTTCGTGATGTGAAATGAAAGGCGCGGTGGTCGGCACGGGCGGCCGCGCATCGTCCGACGGTTCCCCGGGCGCTTCAGCTAAAACCTAAAACATTAAGACCAGACCATGCTTAAACCAATATTGCTCGTCGAAGACAATCCAAACGACCTCGAACTGACGCTCGTCGCGCTCGACAAGAGCCAGCTCGCCAACGAAGTGATCGTGGCGCGCGACGGCCAGGAAGCCATCGACTATCTGACCGGCGAGGGCGAATGGAGGGAGCGCGCGCCCGGCAATCCGGCGGTGATCCTGCTCGACCTCAAGCTGCCGAAGATCGACGGGCTGGAAGTGCTCGGCATGATCCGCGTGAACGCCGCGCTCAAGAGCATCCCTGTGGTGATGCTGACCTCCTCGCGTGAGGAACAGGACCTCGTGCGCAGCTACGAACTGGGCGTCAACGCCTACGTGGTGAAGCCGGTCGAGTTCGCCGAATTCGTCGAGGCGATCAGCGATCTCGGCGTGTTCTGGGCCGTGCTCAACGAGCCGCCGCCAGGCTCGACGCGCTTTCGCCGCATGCCGCCGACGCAATAACGGCAGCGCCCATGTACGCGTCTTTGAACCACACGTCCCCCGCGCGAGCGCGCCGGTTTCCGAGCGAGGCCGCCTAGACCATGCAGCCGCTGCATCTGCTTCTCGTCGAAGACAACGCACTCGATGCGGAGTTGACGATCGCTCAGTTCGAGCGCGCCGATTACGCGGTGGACGCGACCATCGTCTACGACTCCGCGAACTTCATCGATGCGCTCGCGAAGAAGCATTTCGACGTGATCCTCGCCGACTTCGTAATGCCGACGTTCTCGGGCATCGAGGCGTTGTCGATCGCGAGCGAGCGTTCGCCCGATACCCCGTTCATCTTCGTGTCGGGCTTACTGGGCGAGGAGCACGCGGTGGACATGCTCAAGCGCGGCGCCACCGACTACGTGCTCAAGCAGCGCCTGCAACGCCTGCCCGCCGTGGTACGCCGGGCGATGCGCGAGGCCGCCGAGCGCGCGCAGCGCATCGCGGTGGAGCGCGCGCTGCGTGAGACGGAGACGCACTTCCGCCTGCTGATCGACGCGCTCAAGGATTATGCCGTCATCACGCTGGACCCGGAAGGGCGCATCCGCACGTGGAACGCGGCGTCCGAGCGCATTCTGGGCTTTCCCGCGCAGGACGTGCTGGGCGCGAGCGCGAGCATCTTCTACAACCAGGAAGATCGCGAAGCCGGAGTATTCGACGTGGAACTCGAGACCGCGCGCCGCGAAGGCAGCGCGAACGACGACCGCTGGCTGTGGCGCAAGGACGACCATTCGTTCTTCGCTTCGGGCGTGACGACGGCCATCCGCAGCGAGCAGAACGAGCTGATCGGCTTCTCGAAGATCGTGCGCGACGCGACCGAGGCCCACATGGCTGCCGACGCCTTGCGTCTCGCCAAGGATCAGGCGGAATCCGCGAACCGCGCCAAGGACCACTTTCTGGCGGTGCTGTCGCACGAGCTGCGTACGCCGCTCACGCCGATTCTCGCGGCCGTGCGGCTGCTGGAGATGAAGCATTCGCTGTCCGTCGAGGCGCGTCCGACGCTCGATCTGATCCGCCGCAATGTCGAACTCGAGGCGCGTCTGATCGACGATCTGCTCGATCTGACCAGCATCGCGCGGGGCAAACTGAGCCTGAATTTCGCGAGCGTCGCGCTCGATACGCTCCTGACCAGCGCGCTTGACATGTCGGAAGCCGATCTGCGCGTCAAGACGCTGACGCTGGAAACGCATTTCGACGCGGCACGCTTCGTCGTGCTGGGCGATGCCGCGCGGCTGCAGCAGATCGTCTGGAACCTGATGAAGAACGCGGTGAAGTTCACGCCCGCGAACGGCCGCATCGAGGTGCGGACGTGGAATCCGGACGAGACGACCATTGCCGTTTCGGTGACGGACAGCGGCATCGGCATCAGTGCGGAGGCTTTGCCGCGCATCTTTTCGGCGTTCGAACAGGCCGACGATTCCATCACGCGCTCGTTCGGCGGGCTGGGCCTCGGGCTCGCCATCGCGAGCACCCTGGCGCAGAAGCACGGCGGCACGTTGTCGGCTTACAGCGAGGGCCGCGACACCGGCGCGCGCTTTACGCTGACGCTGCCACTCGCGCGCATCCAGCCCGCGCACGAAGACGCGCCACTGCCCAAAGCCGCACGTGACCGGCACGCCAGTTCGCTGCGCGTGCTGCTGGTGGAAGACAACGAGCAGACGTCGTCGGCGATGTCCGAAGTGCTCGAAATGCTCGGCCATCGTGTCGATGTCGCGACGACCGTCGCCAGCGCGCTCGAATTCGCCAACGGCGCGCCGTTCGACCTGCTGGTGAGCGATATCGGCTTGCCGGACGGCAGCGGGCTGGATATCGCCCGGGCGTGGACCAGACTTCAGCCCGAAAAGCCGTCGATCGCCATCACCGGTTACGGCATGGACGAGGATATCCGCCGTTGCCGCGAGGCCGGGTTTCGCGATCATCTGACCAAACCGGTGAATTTCTCGCGCCTCGAAGCGCTGATCGAAAAACTGGCGGAAGGCGCGGCCGAATAAGGCGCGCCTCGCCTCGCCTTCCGCCGTGCTGCGAGCCAAATGGCACGGCGGATTTCGAAAAATTTTGCGCTGTCCGTCGGGATCGATGTCGATTGAGGGCATGCTCGCACGTTATAGGGTATGAGAGCAGCGCCATCCGGCGCGGCCTCGTTCACACATCAACGGAGCCAACATGTCCACACCCGCCGTGAAGCCGGTCCACGACAACATGCACACGCTGACCCCGCACTTGTGTTGTGCGGGCGCGGCCGACGCCATCGAGTTCTACAAGCGCGCGTTCGACGCCGTCGAACTCGGCCGCCTGCCGGGCCCAGACGGCAAGCTCATGCACGCAATGGTCAAAATCGGCGACTCCATGCTCATGCTGGTCGATGAAAATCCCGCCTTCGGCATGCTCGGCGCGACCGCGCTGAAGGGCTCGCCGGTCACCATCCATATGTACGTGCCCGACGTCGATGCCACCGTGCGTCAGGCCTAAGCCGCGGGCGCGAAGGTCACCATGCCGGTCGCCGATATGTTCTGGGTGTTCTGGGGCGACCGCTATGGGCGCATCGAAGATCCGTTCGGACATCAGTGGTCGATCGCCATGCACCAGCGCAATTGCTCGCCCGAAGACATGAAGAAGGCCATGGACTGCATGTCCCAGCCGGGCGCGTGACATGCCGCCGGCGTCTAGGTCCTCTCTCGCACGAACGGAGCAGCTCATGCAAAAGATTTCCTTGTCTGTGGTTCAACGGCAATGCCGAAGACGCGGTGAACTTCTATCTCGGCATCTTCAGGAGCGCGCATCAAGGAGACCATGCGGCATACCAAATCGAGTCCGGGCACGGAAGGCTCGTTGCTGGCGATCCTCTTCGAACTGGAGGGCGAGGACTTCATGGCGCTCAATGGCGGCCTGGAGTTCAAGTTCACGCCGGCCGTGTCGATGTTCATCAAATGCGAAAACCAGGAAGAGATCGATCACTACTGGGCAAAGCTGATGGACGGCGGCGAATCGATGGGGTGCGGCTGGCTCACGGAGCGCTTCGGCGTGACCTGGCAGGTCGCGCCGCGCCGCCTGCTATCGATGCTGCAAGATCCCGATCCGGTGAAAGCCGACCACACCATGCAGTCGATGATGAGCATGATCAAGGTCGGCATCAACGAACTGGACCACGTCTATAACTCTAACGGCGCGTGAGTGAAGGGCGGGAAGCGGAAGCGTCACGCGCTCCGCTTCTCGCGGCCCGTTCCACCAGTTTCGACGCCATGAATCGATGATCCGGCGAGAACAGCCGCCGGTAAAGTCAGCACCACCGCACCGACCACGCCAAGCGCGGAAGCCGCCACGATCAGAAACATGATGACGATCTGGTACCGTACCGCCAGCAAAGGCGATTGCCCCGCGAGCACCTGACCGGTCATCATCCCCGGCAGGCTCACGAGGCCGACCACCGCCATCTGGTTGAGCGTCGGGATCATGCCCGCCGCACCGCCTGACACGCGGTCCGCAGCGCCGCTTTCCAGCGTGTCGCGCAGCGCGAGCGACATCTCGACCGCGCCGCGTCCCGAGGTCAGTTCTTCCGTCATCCGTTCGATGCCGAGCGACACGCCCGTCAGCGTGTTGCCGAGGATCATGCCGAGAATCGGAATCGCGTATTGCGGCTCGTACCGCGGATGGATGCGGATCACCGCGAACAGCCCGAACGCGCCGACGAGCCACGCACTGGCCCAAATCGACACGATGCTGTCGATGCGCTGTCCCGCGTAGGTGCGCCGTTCGCGATCCAACGCGGCGAGGCCGGCGATCACGGTCATTAGCGCCATGAGCGGCAGCACGACATACCAGCCGCGCGAAGCCGAAGACCCAGCCGAGCACATAGCCGATCAGCAGCAACTGGACGACGGTGCGCACCGCCGCGATCAGCCGTTTGCGTTCGAGGCCGAGATTGAGCGCGACGGACAGCGCGCCGTTCACGACGATCAGCATCGCGGCGAGCGTGAGATCAAAAAGACTCAGCGGTTGATAGCCGGTCATGACGACGCCTCCGCAGCGCCCAGTACGCCGGCGTTCATCGTCAGATGACGCGTGGCGACGCGCCTGGCCTGGCGCCGGATCGTGCGATACCCAGGAAGGCACGGCCGGCGCGAGCATCGAACCATGCATCGACGAGCGCTTCGATGGCGCGCGCGGAAGCCGGGTCGAGCGACGCGGTTGGCTCGTCCAGCAGAACGTCGGGCGCGAGTTGTAGCACGCGCACGAGCGCGGCGATCTGCGCCTCGCCGCCGGACAGGTCGCTTGCGAACTTGTCGAGAAAATCCGCGCCGCGTCCGTCCGGCGGCTTGTGCGAGACGCATCGCGTTGGCGCGATCGAAATGCGTGTCGTGATAGGCTTTCAGCGAATACGGATAACGCAGATTGTCCTCGACGCTACCGTCGAGCATCGCAGGCCGCTGCGCGATATACGCGACGCGCCGCCGGTACGCCGGAATCCCCGCCCGCGCGATGCGTTCGCTGTGCCACGTCACATAACCGGCGTCGCACGCATCGAGCAGCGCCAGCGTGCGCAGAAACACGCTCTTGCCGGAGCCCGACGGCCCGGTGATGGTCGCGCGCTCACCTTCGTTTAGCACGAAGTCGGTGGGATGCGAAAGGATCGCGCCGCGCGCGGCATCGCGGCGCATGACGCCGTGCGAGGCGATCAGTCCGACCGTGGACATCGGCATGAGGGGCATAGGGGCGTGGTGGGCTTGCGTTTTGTTTTTATTGCACGACATCATACGGAACATACGGAAAAAAGGGTGCGGAAGGCTTAGGCCCTGCCTACGCACTTCATGACGCCTCCCGCGGGCACGTCCCGTGCTGCGCCACGAAGAATCAGAAAAAACGGATGGAACCGTCATGGCGCAAGCCCATACCGGCGGGAGAATCGGCAAGATCGTCGCGTGTGGTTTTTCGGCATTCTGGCGATCCTGATCGCGATTCTCGTCGTTATCTTTCTGATCTTCGACTGGAACCGGCTGCGGCCCTATGTGGACGACAAGGTATCGGAGGCGATCGGCCGCCGCTTCGAGATCACTGGCGATCTGAAAGTCGGCTGGCATCGGCCGCCCAACGAAACGGGCTGGAAGCGCTGGGTACCATGGCCGCGCTTCTCCGCAGGAAAAATCACCATCGCGAATCCGGACTGGGCGCGACAGCAGCATTTCGCCACGCTCGACGAGATCGGTTTTCAGGTGAAAGTGCTGCCGTTGCTCGCGCATGACATCGTGATTTCGTTGATCAATCTTGTGAATCCGTCGATCGATATCGAGCGCCTGAAAAACAATCGCAATAACTGGACATTCAAGTTTAAGCAATCCAGCGAACCGTCGACGTGGAACCTCAAGCTCGGCGATATCTCGCTCGCCAAGGGCACGGTCGACGTCCACGATGAAGTGACCAAAGCGGAGATGCAGGTTGTCGTCGATACGCTGGCCAGCCCGTGCCGATCGGCGATGTGATGAAGCAACAGGAAGCGGCGTCGGCCAAGTCGTCGGCGGAGATGGTCGGCAAGAGCAGCGCGGCCAAGCTCGACAAGCAGGCCGATGCGGCGGCGGCATCGGCGCCCAATCCGGCGAGCGTGTCGGCCAATACCAGCACCACCACTAAGGAAGGCCCGAAGAAGCCGCCTATACCGCCATATGCGTTCGGCTGGACCGTGAAAGGCACGTAATAACGGCGGCAAGGTGTCCGGCGACGGCAAACTCGGCGGCGTCCTCGCCGTCCAGGATGCGGTCCCCGTTCCCCGTACAAGCCGATGTGCGCCTGGGTGATACGCATATCGCCTTCGTCGGCACCGTCACCGATCCCGCGCATCTCGCGGCGCTCGATCTGCGGCTATGGATTCAGGCGGTCAGCATGGCGCATCTATCTGTATCCGCTCACCGGCGTGACCTTGCCCGAGACGCCGCCGTTCGCGACCGAAGGGCGTCTCACCGGCCAGTTCCGCCCGGACGGCAACGTGTTCCATTATGAGAACTTCACCGGGCACGTGGGCGGCAGCGATACCAATGGCTCGCTCGTCTATGCGGGCAAGAAGCCGCGTCCGCTGCTCAAGGGCGAACTCGTGTCGCATCTGCTGCAGTTCAAGGATCTCGCGCCGATCATCGCGCCGATTCGAACGGCGAGCAAGGCCAAGCGCGGTGAGACGGAGAAGCAGCCGTCGTCGAAGGCGCTGCCGACCGAGGAGTTCAAGACTGACCGCTGGAAGGCCATCTCCTCCATCTCGATGGCAGCGCGGCGCCGCTCAAGGGGCGCTTCTCGACCGAGGCGCGGCATCTGAAGCTCAAGCAACTGTTCCCGACCGTGAAGAGGATGCAATCCGCGCTGGGCGAGATCAACGGCGACGCGGCGCTGTCCGCGACCGGCGAAGTGAAGTTGCTGATCACGCAGGGCACGGTCAGCCGATCACGCAGGGCACGGTCAGCCGGCTCCTACATGGAAGCGGCGGGACTTAACGTGGCGAACGTGGTCTATGAAAAGCTGTTCGGCAAGCGCGATGTGAACATCAACTGCGCGACGGCGGATTTCGTCGTCACCGATGGTGTACTCGACTCGCGCGTGTTCGCGCTCGACACCGACGATGCGGTGATCAACGTGGACGGCAACATCAACCTCAAGAGCGAGGAGATGGACCTGGGCATTCATCCTCACACGAAGGGCTTCCGCGTGTTTTCGCTGCGCTCGCTGCTGTATGTGAAGGGCACCTTCAAGAAGCCGGATGTGGGCGTGAGCGTCGGGGCGCTAGTGGCACGCGGTGGCGCGATGCTCGGCTTGGGCCTTATCAATCCGTTTGCGGCGCTGATTCTGCTAATCGCGCCGAGCAACAACAAGCTGCTGCCGTGTCAGCAGATGCTCGCCGACATGCGCCATGCGCCGATCGCGCCCGCGCCGGCGTATATGTCGTCGGGCGCGTCGGCAGCGGGTGCGGCCAGGAAGAAACCGGCCGCGCCGAGTTCGGCGAGCGCTTCAGTTTATAAGGGAAGTTGAGCACGAGTGTGGGGAATCGGCATCGACAGATCCTGTGCACAAAGCGTAGGCGTTGCGTGTTGTGCGCAAACGTTCTCGCGTCCTACAAATCCTTATTCATCAGAGACTTAACTCGTTTTAACTCGCGCGTCGCTTCGGACGGTTACATTCGTGGCGGCGCGTGGCGCGAACCGCATCGCACGGTGTTTTCCGCGCAAAATCAAGAATTTGCTTGAGGTCTTGCAGCGCTTTTTCACAGGCCTTTCTCCGTGGGCTGGGGATAAGTTATGCAGATGCAGGATGGCCAAGTTGCGTGTTTGATGCAACCGGAGGCGGCAACGGGTTTCCGTTGTACTTCAGAGGCTTAGGGGAGTTGCAGGCGAGTTTTCAACAGAGTGGTCCCCACCGGTTGGGGACCACTTCGGCGTGTGCGAAAACGGCGGATCGGAGGACGTCATTCAGATGGACAATCCCGGCCCGCCATTGCTGCCCAGCAACTGCTCGACCGAATCGGCATCGCGATAGTCCTGCTCGGGCAAGCCGTCGAACAAAACAGCACGTCGTTGCTCACGCCCGCCGCGCGTGCGGCATCGGACGAGCGCGTCCTTGTGGCTGGATACGCGACCGCCTGGAGCACCTGGGGGATTTCATCGTCGATCGGTTCGGTTCGTCGTTGAGTACGTGCTTAGCGGGTTACGGCACGGAGCATGTGGTGCGCTGCGGCGTGTGGCTGGACGATCCGCGCGACTTCGCATCGTTCAACAAAGTGTTCAAGGAATACTTCGGCGCGAATTCGCCGGCACGGGCGTGCGTGGTGTCGTCGATGGTGATCGACTGCAAGGTCGAGGTGGATTGCGTGGCGTATAAGAAGGCGTAAGACGCAATGCGGCAATGCGGCTTTGCTTTGAAGGGCGAAGCCGCTTCGATTCGTTACTGCCGCGCCAACCGCGCATTATCCGGCATCGGCAAATTGAAGTTCGTCCGGAACGGGTTGATATCCAGCCCGCCGCGCCGCGTATAACGCGCATACACCGCGAGTCGCTCCGGCTTGCATTCCCGCATGATGTCCATGAAGATGCGCTCCACGCATTGCTCATGAAAGCCGGTATGTTCATGGAACGACACGATATACCGCAGCAAACTCGCCTGATCGATTTGCCCGCCGTAGTAGCGGATCTGCACACTGCCCCAGTCCGGCTGACCGGTCACCGGACAATTCGACTTCAGCAGATTCGAGAACACGGTCTCGTCGATCGGCGCTTCGTCGTGCGCGGCCTTCAATAGCGACGCGTTCGGCGCATAGACCTCGCATTCGAGATCCAGCCGGTCCAGCGGCATGCCGTCGAACTCTTCCATCGTCAGCTTGGCGAATTCGGCGGGCGCCGCGGCCAGCTGAACCGATACCGTCGCGCCACAGCAAGCCGACACATCGCGCTTGATCGCGGCGCGCACGTCATCGATCGAATCGAAGCGCGTCTGCGCGAACGAGCCGAGATAGAGCTTGAACGACTTCGACTCGACGATATTCGGCGAATCCGCCGGCACGAAGAACGTCGCCACCGCGATCTGCGGTTTGCCGCGCGCATTCAGCCACGAAAGCTCATACGCGTTCCAGATGTCCGTGCCGAAGAACGGCAGACGCGCGGGCACGCCGATCGCATCGCGCGCGGTTTTGCGCTCGATCGGAAACAAAAGTGTCGTGTCGTACTGTTCGATGTAGTGCGTCGGCTTGCCGAGTGGTGATTGTTCGGGTGTCATGATGCGTTCGCTATGCCGCTGAGAACGTGGCCCGTCGCAGTCACGACGCGTGCCGATTCGCAGTGGCGAATTTGATCGTCGAAGAAAAAGTCGGGCTCGAATTCACGCAGGAATTCGCCCTTGTCCAGTCCGCCGAGAAACATCGCTTCGTCGATATCGATGTCCCAGGCCATCAGCGTGCGGATCGCGCGTTCGTGCGCGGGCGCTGCGCGCGCGGTGACGAGTGCGGTGCGGATGTGCATAGGCTGATCGTCGTGGTCGTCCGCGATGCGTTGCAGTTTGTTCAGCGCGGCCAGCAGCGGTTTCAATGGCCCGCCGGGCAGCGGCGATTCACGTTTGCCGGTTTCGTGATCGACGAACGCCGTCAGGCCGTCGCTTTGGAACACGCGCTCGGCTTCGTCGGAGAACAGCACGGCGTCGCCGTCGAAGGCGATGCGGATCTCATCGGCGTAACGGCTTACGGCGCGCGGCGTATCCACCGGCAGCACGCGCGCGGCGGGAAAACCGGCGGTGAGCGCATCGCGCACGTCTTCCGGATTCGCCGATAAAAACAGCGACGCGCGCAGCGGCCGCAAATACGCGAACGGCGAACGTCCGCGCGTGAACACGCCGCGCTCGACCGCGAGACCATGCTCGCGGCACGAATGAAATGCGCGCAGGCCGCTGATCGGATCGCTGCGCGACAGGATCACGACCTCGACGCGTTGTTCGTCCGCGTTCAACGCCAGCAGCTTGCGGATCAGGCCGAAGGCGACGCCCGGCTTCGCGGGCGTGTCCAGACGCGAGCGCTGCAGCACTTCATACTGCGCGAGATCGCCCGTCTCGAACACATGGTTCTCTTCCTCGAAATCGAATAGCGCGCGCGATGAAATCGCGACCACGAGCTTGTCTTCGAGCGTGAACTTCGGCATCGCCAGATCTCAAGCGAGAAAGAGCTTGTACACGGGATTGTCCTGCTCGTCCCACCACGGATAGCCGAGCGTCACGAGGAAGCGCTCGAAGTCCGCGTTGTCGGCTTGCGGCACCTGAATGCCGACGAGGATCGAGCTGGTGTCCGCGCCCTGCTTCCGGTAATGGAACAGGCTGATGTTCCAGTCCGGCGCCATCGACGAAAGGAACTTCATCAGTGCGCCCGGACGCTCCGGAAATTCGAAGCGCAGCAAGCGTTCGTCGCGCGCGAGCGGCGAATGGCCGCCGACCATGTAGCGGATGTGCTGCTTCGACAGTTCATCGTGCGACAGATCGACGGTGGCAAAACCGTGCCTGACGAACGACGACATCATCTGCGCGGTCTCTTTGCGCGACTTGATCTGCACGCCGACGAAGATATGCGCGGCGTTCTGATTGGCGATACGGTAGTTGAACTCCGTCACGCTGCGCGTACCGACAAGTTCGCAGAAGCGGCGGAAGCTGCCGCGCTCTTCGGGAATCGTCACGGCGAACACGGCTTCGCGCGCTTCACCGACTTCCGCGCGCTCCGCGACGAAGCGCATGCGGTCGAAATTCATGTTCGCGCCGGACGTCACCGCGACGAGTGTCTTGCCTTCGATGCCTTCGCGCTCCGCATAGACCTTCGCGCCCGCCACCGCGAGCGATCCGGCCGGCTCCAGCACGGAGCGCGTGTCCTGAAACACGTCCTTGATCGCGGCGCAGAGCGCGTCCGTATCGACGGTAATGACGTCGTCGAGCAATTCGTAGCAAAGCCGGAAGGTTTCCTCGCCGACCAGCTTGACCGCCGTGCCGTCCGAAAACAGCCCGACCTCGGCAAGCGTCACGCGCTCGCCCGCCTCGATGGACTTCGCCATCGCGCAGGAATCCTCGGTCTGCACGCCGATCACCTTGATCTCGGGCCGCACCGCCTTGATGTACACTGCCACGCCGGCCGCAAGGCCGCCGCCGCCGATCGGGCAGAAGATCGCGTGAATCGGGCCCTGATGCTGGCGCAGGATTTCCATGGCCACGGTGCCCTGACCGGCGATCACGTCCGGATCATCGAACGGATGCACGAAGGTCAGGCCGCGCTCTTCCTGAAGCTGCACGGCGCGCGCGTAGGCGTCGCTGTACGACTCGCCCGCCAGCACGATTTCGACGGTCGGGCCGCCGTGAGCGCGGATCGCGTCGATCTTTACCTGCGGCGTCGTGATTGGCACCGCGATGAGCGCGCGGCAGCCAAGCCGCGCCGCCGACAGCGCCACGCCCTGCGCATGATTTCCCGCCGACGCCGTAATCACGCCGCGCGCGAGCGCGTCCGCGGGCAGTTGTGCCATCTTGTTGTACGCGCCGCGAATCTTGAACGAGAACACCGGCTGGTTGTCCTCGCGCTTCAGATAGAACGCATTGTGCAGGCGCGCCGAGAGGTTGCGCGCGTGCTCCAGTTCGCTTTCGCGCGCGACGTCGTAGACCCGTGCGGTCAGCACTTTCTTGAGGTAATCGGGATGTGTCATGCGGCTGCGCTATAATTTCGCAGGCGAAAGCGTCAATGATAGCGCGTGAGGCGCCGTTTTCCGGCCGCGCGGGTTTCGACCGACCGGACGGACGTATAAAAAAAGTGCGCAAAAGTGCTGATCTGTGTCGAAAATGCTCGCGCAAATGCCCCTTCTCGCTGCTAGCAACGGCGAACGTGCTTGATCGCGATGGGTTAGAATTTCTTTTTACAAACTTTTTACAAATCAGCAATCAGGAGCGGCAGATGCACCGGCAGTTCGGATCGATTTACTGACGCATTTCTCCCGCGAGGCTCATCCCGCGGCGGAACGGCATGCGCGTCACGCGCGATCGTGGCGTTGATCCTGGGCACATCGAAGGCGCCGTGATGAACTTCGTCGTGTTGCAGAACACCGCCACGCGCCGTTTTGCCGCTTTCATACTAGCTCGTACTAGAAAAGTTTCATTCGAGAATCTGCGCTCCCACGCGCATCGCTGGCTACAGTGTTCCCCTTGACGCGCGCGCCGGCACACCGAACCGTCGAACATGAACGTACCCCAAGCCTTCGATCCGAACGGCGCCCATGCCGCCTTGGCGCTCGATATCGAGCCCCGTCTGCGCGAAATTCCCTATAACTACACGTCGTTTTCCGATCGCGAAATCGTCATACGGCTGTTCGGCGACGAAGCCTGGGCCGCGCTGGACGAACTGCGCGCGGAACGCCGCACCGGCCGCTCGGCGCGCATGCTGTACGAAGTGCTCGGCGATATCTGGGTCGTGCGCCGCAACCCGTATCTGCAGGACGATCTGCTCGACAACCCCAAGCGCCGCGCGTTGCTGGTCGAAGCACTGAATCACCGTCTCGCGGAAATCGAGAAGCGCCGTCACGCCGATCTGGCCGAGCACAGCGCCGAATCCGGTAGCACCGAGCGCGCCGCACGCGTGCAGCTGCTGGTCACGAAAGCGCGGATTGCCGTCGATGAATTCGCCGCCGAGTTCGGCCGCATGGCGGAGTTTCGCCGCCGCGCCTCGTGCGTGCTGGGCAAGCAGACGGCCAGGGACAACATCAAGTTCGACGGCCTTTCGCGCGTCGCGCACGTGACCGATGCGACCGACTGGCGCGTCGAATACCCATTCGTCGTGCTCACACCGGATTCTGAGGCCGAAATCGCCGGTCTGATCAAGGCGTGCTTCGAACTGGGTCTGACCGTGATTCCGCGCGGCGGCGGCACCGGCTACACCGGCGGCGCGATTCCGCTCACGCCGTTCTCCGCCGTCATCAACACGGAAAAGCTCGAGCAGCTCGGCCTGGTCGAAATGACGGACCTGCTGGGCGTCGATCACAAGGTCGCGACGATTTTCTCGGGCGCGGGCGTGGTCACGCGCCGTGTGACGGAAGCGGCGGAACAGGCGGGCTTCGTGTTCGCAGTCGATCCGACTTCGCTCGATGCGTCTTGCGTCGGCGGCAATGTCGCGATGAACGCGGGCGGCAAGAAGGCGGTGCTGTGGGGCACGGCGCTCGACAATCTCGCGTGGTGGCGCATGCTCGACCCGGAAGGCAACTGGCTCGAAGTCACGCGTCTGGATCACAACTGCGGCAAGATTCACGATGTCGAAGTGGCGCGCTTCCGGCTCGACTGGTTCGACGGCAGTTGTCCGCCAGGCGAAAAGCTCATTCGCAGCAAAAACCTCGATACCGCCGGACGCACGTTCCGCAAGGAAGGGCTCGGCAAGGACGTCACGGATAAATTCCTCGCGGGTCTGCCCGGCGTGCAGAAGGAAGGCTGCGACGGCCTGATCACGTCCGCGCGCTGGATTCTGCACAAGATGCCCGCGCATACGCGTACCGTCTGCCTCGAATTCTTCGGGCAGGCGCGCGACGCCATTCCGAGCATCGTCGAGATCAAGGACTATCTGTTCGAAACGTCGAAGCAAGGCGGCGCGATTCTCGCCGGTCTCGAACACCTCGACGAACGCTATCTCCGCGCGGTCGGCTACGCGACCAAGAGCAAGCGCAACGCGTTTCCGAAGATGGTGCTGATCGGCGATATCGTCGGCGACGATGCCGATGCGGTCGCGCAAGCCACCTCGGAAGTCGTGCGCATGGCCAACGGCAAGAGCGGCGAAGGCTTCGTCGCGGTGAACGCCGAGGCGCGCAAGCGCTTCTGGCTCGACCGCTCGCGCACGGCCGCGATTGCGAAGCACACTAACGCGTTCAAGATCAACGAAGACGTCGTGATTCCGCTCAATCGCATGGGCGAGTACACGGACGGCATCGAGCGCATCAACATCGAACTGTCGCTGAAGAACAAGCTGCAACTCGTCGATGCGCTCGAAGCGTTCTTCCGCAACGGCAAGCTGCAGATCGGCAAGACCGACGACGCGAACGAAATTCCCAGTGCGGAACTGCTCGAAGACCGTGTCACGCAAGCGCTGGATTTGCTCAAGCGCGTGCACGAACGCTGGCTGTTCGTCGGCGACAAGCTCGACATGCCCTTGCGCGAAGCGCAGCACTATCTGGTGAATCTCGGCTACGAAGCGCTCGCGGAAAAATTCGCGGACCGCGTCGATGTGCAGCCGGACGCGACCGTGTTCCACGTTGCGCAGGATCGCACGGTGCGTATCTCGTGGAAGCAGGAGATTTGCGCCGAATTGCGCCAGATCTTCAACGGCGGCGAATTCAAGCCGATCCTCGACGAAGCGCAGGCCATCCACAAGCAGGTGCTGCGCGGACGCGTGTTCGTCGCGCTGCACATGCACGCGGGCGACGGCAACGTGCACACCAACATCCCGGTCAACTCCGACAACTACGAGATGCTGCAGGACGCGCATCACGCGGTGGCGCGCATCATGAAGCTCGCGCGTTCGCTCGACGGCGTGATTTCGGGCGAGCACGGCATCGGCATCACCAAGCTCGAATTCCTGACCGAAGACGAAATCAGCGACTTCCGCGCGTACAAGCAGCGTGTCGATCCGCAAGGCCGCTTCAATGCGGGCAAGCTGTTCGACGGCGCGGATTTGCGCAACGCGTACACGCCGTCGTTCGGGCTGATGGGCTACGAGTCCATCATCATGCAGCAGTCGGATATCGGCGCGATTTCCGAGTCGATCAAGGACTGCCTGCGCTGCGGCAAGTGCAAACCGGTGTGCGCGACGCACGTGCCGCGCGCGAACCTGCTCTACAGCCCGCGCAACAAGATTCTCGCCACATCCTTGCTGGTCGAAGCCTTCCTGTACGAAGAGCAGACGCGTCGCGGCGTATCCATCAAGCACTGGGACGAATTCAACGACGTCGCGGATCACTGCACGGTCTGCCACAAATGCGTGACGCCGTGCCCGGTGAAGATCGACTTCGGCGATGTCACGATGAACATGCGCGACCTGCTGCGCAAGATGGGCAAGAAGAAGTTCAACGCGGGCAATGCGGCTGGCATGTTCTTCCTGAACGCGACGAACCCGCAGACCATCAACGTCGCGCGCACCGCGATGATGAGCGTCGGCTACAAGGTACAACGCTTCGGCAACGACGTGCTGAAAAAGATCGTCAAGAAGCAGACGGCCAAACCGCCCGCGACGGTCGGCAAGCCGCCGGTCGTGCAGCAGGTGATCCACTTCGTCAACAAGAAGATGCCCGGCAATCTGCCGAAGAAAACGGCGCGCGCGCTGCTGGATATCGAGGACAACAAGATCGTCCCGATCATCCGCAACCCGAAGACGACCACCGTCGATTCGGAAGCCGTGTTCTATTTTCCCGGTTGCGGTTCCGAGCGTCTATTCTCACAGGTCGGACTCGCCACGCAAGCCATGTTGTGGGAAGCGGGCGTGCAGACCGTGCTGCCGTCGGGTTATCTGTGCTGCGGTTATCCGCAGCGCGGCTCGGGCCAATTCGACAAGGCCGAGAAGATCGTCACGGACAATCGCGTGCTGTTCCATCGCGTCGCGAATACGCTGAACTATCTCGATATCAAGACCGTGGTGGTGTCATGCGGCACCTGTTACGACCAGCTTGCGGGCTATGAATTCGAGAAGATTTTCCCGGGCTGCCGGATCATCGACATCCACGAATTCCTGCTCGAGAAGAACATCAAGCTCGAAGGCGTGACCAGCACGCGCTACATGTATCACGACCCATGCCACTCGCCGATCAAGACGATGGACCCTGTCAAGCTCGTCAATGATCTGATGGGCGCAAAAAATGACGGTTACAAGATCGAGAAGAACGATCGATGCTGCGGCGAGTCCGGCACGCTCGCGGTGACGCGTCCGGACGTCTCCACGCAGGTCCGTTTCCGCAAGGAAGAGGAGATTCGCAAGGGCGCAGCCAAGCTGCGCGGCATTCCGCTGGTCGCGGAAGCGGGCGCGAACGGCATCAACATCGCTAACGCATCGGCCGGTGCGGCGGGCGCGCAGCCGGGTTCGGTGCTGAAAGCCGGCGACGGTCCTCAGCCGAATGGCCAGGACGTGAAGATCCTGACGAGCTGCCCGTCGTGCCTGCAAGGTTTGTCGCGCTACAACGAGGACGCCAATGTCGAGGCGGACTATATCGTCGTGGAAATCGCGCGCAAGGTGCTGGGCGAAAACTGGATGGAGCAGTATGTCGAGCGCGCCAACAATGGCGGTATCGAGCGCGTACTGGTGTAATAGCAGAATCGAGTGTCGATTCGCTAGAGGTACGAGATGGACTGTGTGTTTTGCCGTGAAGACGGCGGCAAAGTGCTGTGGAAGGACGACGCATTGCGCGTCGTCCTGGCCGACGAGCCGGACTGGCCGGGTCTTTGCCGCGTGATCTGGGGCGCGCATGTCGCCGAAATGTCCGACTTATCCGACGACGACCGCGCGCGTAATGACGGCGGTCAATATCGTCGAACGGGCCTTGCGTCGCGTGCTCGTGCCGGACAAGGTCAATCTGGCGAGCCTCGGCAATCAGGTGCCGCACGTGCACTGGCACGTCATTCCGCGCTTCACCAACGACTCGCGCTTTCCGCTGCCGATCTGGGTGCCGCGTCAGCGCACGGTTTCCGAAGTGCTGCTCTCGAGGCGCCGTATTCAGGCGACGCTCATGTACGAGCAGATTCGTAATGAACCGAACGCCGCGTTCGGTCATCACTAAAACAATCATCATGAGCGGACTTACATCGACGACGCCGATTACCACCGGCGTCGTTCTTCATTCCAAATCCTGCGTGCTCGATCTGCAATATGCGGATGGCAAGTCGTATCGCGTGCCGTTCGAACTGCTGCGCCTGTATTCGCCTTCCGCCGAAGGACATCCTGTACGACCTGGCGACGCGTCAGGACGACTTGTGGCGCGAGTACTTCGGCAAGCTGGAAACGGCCGGCGTGAACCGCGACGCGCCGATGGCGGCCAAGCCCTCGGGCGGCTACTGCCACTGAGATCGACGAGAATCAACGCTGCGGCATAACGCCGCATGGCCGGCGCGACGATTGCGTAGGCAATAGAACGAACAACAGGCGAGGAAACAGCGCGATGAGCAAGACACACTTTGGATACGAAACGGTCGACGAGCAGGACAAGGCGAAGAAAGTGGCGGGCGTTTTCCACTCCGTCGCGAACAATTACGATCTGATGAACGACCTCATGTCCGGCGGATTGCATCGGATCTGGAAGCACTTCACGATCGGACAGGCGAAGGTGCGCCCTGGCTACAAAGTGCTGGATCTGGCCGGCGGCACCGGCGATCTGGCGATGGCCTTCGCCAAACAGGCGGGCGAAGTGTGGCACACGGACATCAACGAATCGATGCTGCGTGTGGGTCGCGACCGGCTCATCGACAATGGTGTGATGACGCCCGCTCTGCTGTGCGACGCCGAGAAGATTCCTTTTCCGGACAATTATTTCAATATTGTTACTGTTGTATTTGGTTTACGTAACATGACCCACAAGGATCGCGCGCTCGCGGAAATGGCGCTGGTGCTGAAGCCGGGCGGCAAACTGCTGGTGCTTGAGTTCTCGAAGGTATGGGAACCGCTGAAGAAAGCGTACGATATCTACAGTTTAAAGATTTTGCCATGGCTTGGAGAAAAAGTGGCGAAGGATGCAAACAGCTATCGCTATCTCGCGGAGTCGATCCGTATGCATCCTGACCAAGAAACTTTGAAGTCGATGATGGAACAATCGGGCCTGGATCGAGTTGAATATTACAATTTGTCGGGTGGCGTGGTAGCGTTACACGTCGGGACAAAATTTTGATGTTCCACTCCACTCTTTTAGAGGATTCGAAATGTTCGATTCGCACAAACCCCAACCCCGGGGTTTCCTGAACGCAATTTTCAGGAAGGCCGGAATCTTGGCGCTGGCTGGCGTTATCGCGGCCGGTGCGATCTTCTCGGAAACGGCGGACGCCAAGCGCATGGGCGGCAGCCACAGCATGGGCCGCCAGTCGGCCACGGCGACTCAGCACCATCAGGCGACGCCGCCGGGGCAAACCATGCAGCAGAATCAGGCCGGACAGGCGCAACGCGCGCAAGCGGCGCCCGCCACGCCGCCAGCAGCCGCGCAGCCCGCGCGTAACCGCTGGCTCGGACCGATCGCCGGTCTCACAGCCGGTCTGGGCATCGCGGCGCTGCTGTCGCATTTCGGCCTCGGCGAAGCCTTCGCGGGCGCCATGGCGAACATGATCATCATTGCGCTGATCGTGATCGCGGCGGTCATGCTATTCCGCTTCATCATGCGCAAGCGGCAGGGCGCGAACGGCGGTCCGGCATATGCGGGCGCGGGTTCCGGCTTGTCGCCGTTCGGCGGCAGCGCACGCACGGGCCTGGGTCAGGATTCGCGTTCCATGATGCCATCGTCGAACGCCTACGGTTCCACCGCGACGCTCGACGCGCCCGTGCAGAACGCGGTCCAGCCGAGCGTGCCGGCGGGCTTCGACACCGACGCTTTTACGCGTAACGCCAAAGTGTACTTCATCCGTCTGCAGGACGCGTGGGATCGCGGCGACGTCAACGATATCCGCGAGTTCACGACGCCCGAGATGTACGCCGAGATCAAGCTCGACGTCGACGCGCGCGGCGGCGCGCCAAACCGCACCGACGTCGTGCAACTCGACGCCGACGTGCTCGGCGTCGAGGACCGCGATCCGGAATATCTGGCGAGCGTACGTTTCCACGGCCTGATCCGCGAGTCGGAAGGGGCGTCGGCAGAACCATTCGTCGAGGTATGGAACCTGTCGAAGCAGAAGTCGGGCAACGAAGGCTGGCTGCTGGCGGGTATTCAGCAGGTCAGTTGATCGTAAGCGGGGAAACCCGCCGCCGCGACGTCCGGGTTGCTCCGCTGACACGGAGATAGTCCGTAGAATAGGAAACTGAAGGATTCGCGCGGGTTTTTTATCTTATCTCACAGCCGATGACCAACGCAGACGAATCCGCCCGTCCCGCAGCCAACCCCACCCTGAAGACCGCATCGAGCGCGTTCGCGGCCGCCGTGAACCATCTGCTCGTGCGCGAACCGTGGGCGCTCGAACGGCTCAAGCCCTACGCGGGCGAGTGCGTGAAGCTGAGGTGCGCGCCGGTGCATATTGCGCTGGCCGTGCAGGCGGACGGCCAGTTCGCGGCGACCAGCGAAGCCGATGCAGGCTGTTTCGACGTCACCATTGCCGTGCCGCTCGACGCGCTGTCCGCGTTTCTGCAAGGCGGACAGGGTGCGGTGATGAAGCACGTGCGCATCGAAGGCGACGCGGAATTCGCGACCACGCTTGCCAAGCTGGCGGAGCACTTGCGCTGGGACCCGGAAGAAGACCTCGCGCGCGTGATCGGCGATGCGCCGGCGCATCGCGTGGGGCGGATTGCGCGCGCGGTGCAGAAGCAGGCGCAGCGCACCGGCCGCAGTCTGCTGGACTCGTTCGCGGAGTTTTTCCTCGACGAGCGTCCGCAACTCGTGCGCAAGAGCGCGCTCGACGCGTTCAACGTGGAGTTGTCGAAAGCGCGGGATGCATTGGCGCGTGTGGAAAAGCGAATCGAAAGAATCGAACAACGTCAGCCGGACCGCGGCGCTTCAGCGCGGAACGGTGGCGAGTCGAAGCGCGACTCGCGCGAATAACAGGCTGAAGCAACCCGAACATGCGTTTTCTGCGTTTCCTCAAGATTTTCTTCACCATCGTCCGCTTCGGTCTCGACGAGCTGGTGATGAGCGGCATTCAGGATCGTCGCGTGCGCCTGTTGATGCGCATCACGACCTTCGGCCGCAAGTTCGACGTCGAGCGCGGCATCCGGCTGCGTCTCGCGCTGGAAAGCCTCGGTCCGATCTTCGTGAAGTTCGGGCAAGTGCTGTCGACACGGCGCGATCTGCTGCCCGTCGATATCGCCGATGAACTCGCCAAGCTGCAGGATCAGGTGCCGCCGTTCGACTCGGCCGTGGCGATCGGCATCATCGAGAAGGCGCTGGGCGCCCCCATCGACTATCTGTTCGACGATTTCGAACGCGTGCCGGTGGCGAGCGCGTCGATTGCGCAGGTGCATTTCGCGAAGATCAAGAATGGCGAGTACGCGGGCAAGCCGGTCGCGGTGAAGGTGCTGCGCCCGAACATGCTGCCCGTGATCGACTCCGACCTCGCGCTGCTGCGCGACGCCGCGTTCTGGGCCGAACGCCTGTGGCCGGACGGCCGCCGCCTGAAGCCGCGCGAAGTGGTCGCGGAGTTCGACAAGTATCTGCACGACGAACTCGACCTGATGCGCGAAGCTGCCAACGGCAGCCAGTTGCGCCGCAACTTTCAGGGACTCGATCTGCTGCTGGTGCCCGAGATGTACTGGGACTTGTCCGCGCCGACGGTGCTCGTCATGGAGCGTATGGTGGGCGTGCCGATCAGCCAGGTGGACATCTTGCGCGCGGCGGGCGTGGACATTCCGAAGCTGGCGCGCGAAGGCGTCGAGATCTTCTTTACGCAAGTGTTCCGCGACGGTTTTTTCCACGCCGATATGCACCCCGGCAACATTCAGGTGAGTCTCGACGAGGCCACGTTCGGGCGGTATATCGCGCTAGACTTCGGTATCGTCGGGGCGCTGTCGGACTTCGACAAAAACTATCTCGCGCAGAATTTCCTCGCGTTCTTCAAGCGCGACTATCACCGTGTCGCCACTTTGCATCTGGAGTCCGGCTGGGTGCCGCCGAGCACGCGCGTCGAGGAACTGGAGAGCGCGATTCGCGCGGTCTGCGAGCCGTATTTCGATCGCGCGCTGAAGGACATTTCGCTCGGTCAGGTGTTGATGCGGCTGTTTTCGACGTCGCGCCGCTTCAATGTCGAGATTCAGCCGCAACTCGTGCTGTTGCAGAAGACGATGCTCAACGTCGAAGGCCTCGGCCGCTCGCTCGATCCCGAACTCGATCTCTGGAAAACCGCCAAGCCGTACCTCGAACGCTGGATGAACGAGCAGATCGGCTGGCGCGGCTGGTACGAGCGTCTGCAGATGGAAACGCCGCAGTGGAGCAAGACTATTCCGCAACTGCCGCGGCTGATCCACGCGATTCTTGCGCAGCATCACGACGCGCCGAAGAGCAACAATGACGAGACCATGCGCCAGTTGCTCGCCGAACAGAAGCGCACCAACCGGCTGCTGGTGACACTGCTGGTGGTCGGGCTGGTGGCGATTGCGGGGGCGGGCGTGGTGATCGCGCAGTGGTGGCTCGGCAATCCCTGATCGTGCGGCAAGACCTGGAGGCGACATCATGAGCGATCCAGCGCGGCCCGGCGGCCCAAACTTCGAAAACCGCGATCCGAACTCGCCAGGCTTCTGGGGCGAGCGCTTCGATCAGCGCTTCACGCTGTGGGATCAGGCGGGCGTCCCCGATGCGTTCCGCGATTTCGTCGCCGCCTGGCCCGGCGATACGCCGCCGAACGTGCTGATCCCCGGTTGCGGCAGCGCCTACGAAGCGCTTGATCTCGCGCAACACGGCTGGCCGGTCCGCGCGATCGATTTTTCGCCGAGCGCGGTTGCCAGTGCGCAAGCGCAACTGGGGGCGCATGCCTCCGTCGTCGAGCAGGCGGATTTCTTCGGTTTCGAGCCGCTGTTCGCGCCGGATTGGATCTATGAGCGCGCCTTTTTATGCGCCTTGCCGCGGAACCGCTGGCTGGACTACGCCGCGCGAATGGCGCATCTGCTGGCGCCGGACGCTTTGCTCGCAGGCTTTTTTCATCGGCGCGACGCCGAAAGGGCCGCCGTTCGGTATTCGAGCGGGCCGAGCTTCGACGGGCCGCGAACGCTGGATGACGTGGCGGCGCATGTGAGCGCGGTCGGCACGGCTTGAAAACGGCCAGCGCCGCCGCCATTTATTACACAATCCGCTTAGTGGAATACACTCCGAAAATCGCGGGTCAAAATTGGTTTGCGGCTATAATCTAGGATTATGGTGCGACACGCACGCTCGTGTCCGGCCGCCCCACGACAAGGGGCATATCGACCGTC
>LFJI01000001.1 GCA_001235855.1 Candidatus Burkholderia brachyanthoides | reverse complement strand
CTCAACTGCTCGAACCGCCCGGTGCGGACCCGCATGCCGGGTGGTGTGGGAGGGGGGTTACTGGCCACCTCTATCCCGATTGCGGCGAATCGGGGCGACGCGCCTTACTTCAGCACGGCTGCGACCGCGTTCGCAACGGCGTCGATATTGCGCATATTGAGCGCGGCCACGCAGATGCGGCCGGTGCTCACGGCGTAGATGCCGAACTCGTCGCGCAGACGGTCGACCTGCGCCGAGGTCAGGCCCGAGTACGAGAACATGCCGCGCTGCTTGCTGAGGAACGAGAAATCGCGATCGACGCTGTTCGCCGTCAGCCGTTCGACGATACCCAGACGCATGGCGCGGATACGGTCGCGCATTTTGCCTAGTTCCTGCTCCCACATCGCGCGCAGTTCCGGCGACGCCAGCACGGCCGCGACGATGGAACCGCCGTGCGTCGGCGGGTTCGAGTAGTTGGTGCGGATCACGCGCTTGAGTTGCGACAGCACGCGCGTCGATTCTTCCTTGCTGGTCGTGATGATCGACAGCGCGCCGACGCGCTCGCCGTACAGCGAGAACGACTTCGAGAACGACGACGACACGAACACGTTCATGTCGGTTGCCGCGAACAGGCACACGGCGGCCGAGTCTGCCTCGATGTTTTCCGCAAAGCCCTGATACGCCATGTCGAGGAACGGCACGAGATTGCGCGCCTTTACGACTTCGGCGATCTGCTTCCACTGCGCATTCGATAGGTCGACGCCGGTCGGGTTGTGGCAGCACGCGTGCAGCACGACGATTGTGTCGGCCGCGTAGCCGTTCAGCGCGGCGAGCAGCGCGTCGAAGTTCACGCCGTGGGTCGCGGCGTCGTAGTACGGGTAGTTCACGACCTCGAAGCCCGCGCCTTCGAACAGCGCGCGATGGTTTTCCCAGCTCGGATCGCTGATGGCGACTTTCGCGTTCGGATTGATGCGCTTCAGGAAGTCCGCGCCGATCTTGAGCGCGCCCGTGCCGCCCAGCGCCTGCGCCGTGACGACGCGGCCCGCCGCGATCAGCGGCGATTCCTTGCCGAGCAACAGGGTCTGCACGGCGGAGTTGTAAGCGGCGATACCGTCGATCGGCAGATAGCCGCGCGGCAGGGCCGCATCGACGCGTGCTTTCTCAGCCTCGCGCACGGCGCGCAGGAGCGGAATCTTGCCTTTTTCGTTCGTGTAGACACCGACGCCAAGATTGACCTTAGTGGCACGTGTATCGGCGTTGAAGGCTTCGTTTAGGCCCAAAATCGGGTCGCGGGGAGCGAGTTCGACGGCAGAGAAAAGAGACATGATCTATCGGCAGTGAAGCGGAGCGGCAGGAGTGCGCAACGATACTGCGCCAAAGCACGGCGACGGGTACGGGAAGTGTCTGGAAGAGAACGACTTTCCTTTCCGCCGTCATGGCCTAACTACTCATTATTATAAATTATAACAAATCCGGCGGCGCTTATAGAAGATGGTGCGAATACGCGTGCTTTCGGCCCTAATTTGCATGCGGACGTTGGATTTCGCGCGAAACGCGCCGCCGCAACGGCAAGCGCGCATCCTTCATCAGCCGCTAGAATGATTGTTTGCCTGCGGCGAGGACAACTCGATCTCCCATGTCCGACACACTCACCGAAACTCACGACGGCGAACTGGACGAGTCGAAATTCGTCACGTTCGATGGTTCGCCGTTTCAGATCTATCAACCGTATCCGCCCGCGGGCGATCAGCCTGAGGCGATCGCCACGCTCGTCAAAGGTATCGAGGACGGTCTGTCGTTTCAGACGCTGCTCGGCGTGACCGGCTCCGGCAAGACCTTCACGATAGCCAACGTCATCGCGCGAATGGGGCGGCCGGCCATCGTATTCGCGCCGAACAAGACGCTTGCCGCGCAGTTGTACGCGGAGTTCCGCGAGTTCTTCCCGCGCAACGCGGTCGAGTACTTCGTTTCGTACTACGACTACTACCAGCCGGAAGCGTACGTGCCGCAGCGCGATCTGTTCATCGAGAAGGATTCGTCAATCAACGATCATATCGAGCAGATGCGGCTGTCCGCGACCAAGAGCCTGCTCGAGCGGCGCGACGTAGTGATCGTCGCGACCGTGTCGGCGATCTACTGTATCGGCAATCCGTCCGAGTATTACAAGATGATTCTCATGCTGCGCACCGGCGACAAGCTTGGCCAGCGCGACGTCATCGCGCGCCTGATTGCCATGCAGTACACGCGCAACGAAGCCGATTTTTCGCGCGGCACCTTCCGCGTGCGCGGCGACACCATCGACATCTTTCCGGCGGAGCACGCGGAAATGGCGGTGCGGCTCGAACTGTTCGACGACGAAATCGAGTCGATGCATCTGTTCGATCCGCTCACCGGCCGCGTGCGCAACAAAATTCCGCGTTTCACGGTGTATCCGTCGTCGCACTACGTAACGCCGCGCGACACCGTGATGCGCGCGGTGGAGGCCATCAAGCTCGAACTGCGCGAGCGGCTCGAATTCTTCCACGAACATGGCAAGCTGGTGGAGGCGCAGCGACTCGAGCAGCGCACGCGTTTCGACCTGGAGATGCTTCAGGAACTGGGCTTCTGCAAGGACATCGAGAACTACTCGCGGCATTTCTCTGGCGCGATGCCCGGCGAGCCGCCGCCGACGCTGGTCGACTATCTGCCGCCTGACGCGCTCATGCTGCTCGACGAATCGCACGTATTGATTGGCCAGTTGAACGGAATGTACAACGGTGATCGCGCGCGCAAGGAGAATCTCGTCGATTACGGCTTCCGCCTGCCGTGCGTGCTGGACAACCGGCCGCTCAAGTTTAACGAGTTCGAACGCAAGATGCGGCAGGCGGTGTTCGTGTCCGCGACGCCCGCCGACTACGAGAAAGGCAAGGCGGGGCAGGTGGCCGAGCAGCTCGTGCGTCCGACCGGCCTCGTCGATCCGGAAATCGAGGTGCGTCCCGCGCGCTCGCAGGTGGACGACGTGCTATCCGAGATCAACGCGCGTGTCGCGGTGCACGAGCGCGTGCTCGTCACCACGCTCACCAAGCGCATGGCCGAGCAACTGGCCGAGTTTCTGGCCGATCACGGCGTGAAGGTGCGCTATCTGCATAGCGATATCGACACGGTCGAGCGGGTGGAGATCATTCGCGATCTGCGGCTGGGCACGTTCGACGTGCTGGTCGGCATCAACCTGTTGCGCGAGGGTCTCGACATTCCGGAAGTCTCGCTCGTCGCTATCCTCGACGCCGACAAGGAAGGCTTCCTGCGCGCCGAGCGCTCGCTGATTCAGACCATCGGCCGGGCGGCGCGGAACGTGAATGGCAAGGCGATTCTCTACGCCGACAACGTGACCGACTCGATGAAGCGCGCCATCGACGAAACCAAGCGGCGCCGCGCCAAGCAGATCGCGCACAACACGGCGATGGGCATCACGCCGCGCGGGGTGGAAAAGCGCATCAAGGACATCATCGACGGCGTGTACAACGCCGACGAGGCGCGCGTCGAACTGAAGGAAGCGCAGATCCGCGCCAAGTTCGAGGACATGACCGAGAAGCAACTGGCGAAGGAAATCAAGCGCCTGGAAAAGCAGATGTTGGATCACGCCAAGAATCTCGAATTCGAAAAGGCCGCGCAGACTCGCGACCAATTGGCGCTGCTGCGTCAGCGCGTATTCGGTGCGAATGTCGGCGGATTGAATGGCCCAAACGTCAAGTAGGGATTTTGTAAGGATATTTATGCCAGCCGCGCGGCTGATCGTACGATTCGCCGCGTTTTTTTGCCTTTTTTTGCCGCCTCGGGGAAGCTTCCAACCAACTTAAAGCCTTACTGCGTTTGGGCCTGTAAGGGGACTCAAATTGTTCCGGGTATCGAACTTTGCTAAACTGCCAAAAGTTGAGAATGGTTCGTGTTCGTATTGATGTTCGTAGTAACCGCTCGGTCACGCGCGTGTCACGAAGGAACTGGCAGGCGGCCGTCTCATATATCTCATAGGGAGAAGTTTGTCCGGCCAGCGTGACAGCACTCGCGTGACTGCGCCACAAAGCCAGTGTTTCTTGAACGACCGCCTGGCACGCGTGGCCGATAACAACAAGGAGTAACAAATGGGTTCAACGTTGATGCGCGGCTTTGCCGCCGCCGCTGGTTTGACGGCGATGATGGCGGCATCTGCTGCCGAGTATCCGATCGGCAAGCAGCACATCGAAGGCGGCATGGAGACCGGCGCCGTCTATCTGCAGCCGGTCACGATGGAACCGGAAGGCATGATGCGCAAGGCATCGGATTCCGACATCCACCTGGAAGCCGACATCCACGCGTTCAAGAACAACCCGACGGGTTTCGCCGAAGGCGACTGGATGCCGTATCTGAACGTGACGTACGAACTCACCAAGGTTGGTTCGACGCAAAGCATCAAGGGCGATTTGATGCCGATGGTCGCCAACGACGGTCCGCACTACGGCGACAACGTCAAGCTGTTCGGCCCGGGCAAGTACCACCTGAGGCTGATGATCGTGCCGCCGTCGCAGTCGGGCCATATGGCCTTCGGCCGCCACGTCGACAAGGAAACCGGCGTGGGCCCGTGGTTCAATTCGTTCACCATCGAGTACGACTTCCCGTTCGCGGGCATCGGCAAGAAGGGCGGTTATTAAAGATTCGCGCGCCCGGTCACGAGTGCGGACACGGGCGCGACCCTCTTCGGGGAAGTTCGCATGAAAGTGAGAAAGCAGTTGATCGCGCTGGCCGCCGCACTCACGGCTGTCACTGCGCACGCCGCCGATCTGCCGACGTTCCAGCTCGAACTGAACGACGGCAAGCTGAACCCGGCGCGCATCGAAGTGCCGGCGGGCAAGCGCATCAAGATCGAGGTGAAGAACACCGGCAAGGGCGCCGCCGAATTCGAGAGCGTGCAGTTGCGCAAGGAAAAGGTGCTTGCGCCGGGCGCGGATTCGTTCGTCGTGATCGCGCCGCTGGACCCGGGCGAGTACAAGTTCTTCGACGATTTTCACCAGTTCGCGCAAGGCGTGATCGTCGCGAAGTAATCTCCGTGCCGCGCAAGCGCTCTACACTGACACTGCGCGGCCGAACGAAGTGGAATGAGCAGGAGGTTTTGATATGGGGCAGGTTCTATTCATCGTGTGGCGTGAGAGTGTCGAGGCGCTGCTTGTCGTCGGCATTCTGTACGCGTGGCTGAAGAACGGCGACCATCAGGCGCGCTGCGGCCTGCCTTATCTGTGGGCCGGCGTGGCGATCGGCCTGATCGCGGCCATCGCGCTGGGCGCGGCGTTGCTCGGTTTCACGGAAGTGCTGTCGGGCGACGCGCAGGATTACTTCCAGATCGCGATGGTGCTCGTCGCATGCGTGCTGATTGTGCAGATGGTGCTGTGGATGAAGCGTCACGGCCGCACGTTGAAGCGCGACATGGAAAGCTCGCTGCAAAAGAGCGCGCAGGACGGACACTGGTGGGGCATCGCGGTGTTGGTGGCGCTGGCCATCGCGCGCGAGGGCAGCGAGACGGCCGTGTTCCTGTACGGCGTCGGCTTCGGCCAGTTGGGTCACGTGGATGCGTCGCAGTATCTGGCGATCATCATCGGCTTCGCGCTCGCGCTGCTGACTTTCTATCTGCTGCAACTCGGCGGCAAGATCTTCTCGTGGCGCTCGTTCTTCCGCGTCACCGAGATCATGCTGCTGTTTCTTGCGGCGGGCCTGTTCGAAGCTGGCGTGGACAAGCTCATCGGCATGGAAGTGCTGCCGGTGATCGTCAATCAGGTGTGGAACTCTTCCGCGCTGCTGGACGACTCGAGCACCTTCGGTTCGCTGGTCGCCACGCTGACGGGGTATCGCGCGCATCCGGCGGAGATGAATCTGGTCGCCTACGCGGTGTACTGGATCGTCATCTATCTTTTGCTGCGCCGTTCGAATAGCCAGATGGCGCAAAAACAAAAGGCGGCAAGCCGTCCAGCATGAGATCCGTAATGCTCGCACAATGAGCCGGCTTCAGCAAGCCGGCCAATGGATGCAACGCCACGGCAGCACGATCCGCATGATTCAGTGGGTCGTGGTTGCCGTGTACGCATTTCTGATCCTCGTCCCCGCAGTGATGCGGCTGCCCGATGGCTCCGCGCATCTGTGGAACAACCTGACGCTTGCCGCGCAGTTCGTGTTCTGGGGCATCTGGTGGCCGTTCGTGCTGCTGTCGATGGTTATGCTCGGACGAGTCTGGTGCGGCGTGCTGTGCCCCGAAGGCGCGCTTACCGAGTTCGCGAGCAAGTTCGGCCGAGGCTGGGCCATTCCGCGCTGGATGCGCTGGGGCGGCTGGCCGTTCGTCGCCTTCGGATTCACGACCATCTATGGCCAGATGGTCAGCGTCTATCAATATCCGAAGGCGGTGCTTCTGGTGCTCGGCGGCTCGACCGTCGGCGCGATGATCATCGGCGTGCTGTACGGGCGCGAGAAGCGCGTGTGGTGCAAGTATCTGTGTCCGGTCAACGGCGTGTTCTCCCTGCTGGCGCGTCTCGCGCCGTTCCACTTCAAGGTCAGCGAAGACGCGTGGCGCCGCTCGTACAAACAAGGCGAGCACGGTCATCGCGTGATTCCGATCAACTGCGCGCCGCTCGTGCCGCTGCGCAACATGAAGGGCGCCTCCGACTGCCATATGTGCGGCCGCTGCAGTGGGCATCGCGACGCCATCGCGCTGACGTGGCGCTCGCCATCGGAAGAGGTCGTGAAGCTCGGCGACAAGGCCGCGAATCCGTGGGACACAGCGCTGATTCTCTACAGCCTGCTGGGGATCGCGATCGGCGCGTTTCACTGGACCGTGAGCACCTGGTTCGTCGATCTGAAGCAGTATCTCGCCGGCTGGCTGATCAATCGCAATATCCTGTGGCCGTTCGATACCAACGCGCCTTGGTTCCTGTTCACGCACTATCCTGAACAGAACGACGTCTTCTCATGGCTCGACGGATCGATGGTGGTGGGCTATATCCTCGTGACCGGACTCGTCTACGGCACCGCGTTGCTTGGGTTGCTTGCGCTCGCCGCACGCACGCTCGGCGCATGGGATGCGAAGCGCCTGCATCATCTGACGCTTTCGCTGATTCCGATCGCGGGCGTCGGCGTGTTCCTCGGGCTCTCGGCGACGACGGTGTCGCTGCTGCGCGCCGAGCACATGGCGTTGTGGTGGGTGCCGGGTCTGCGTCTCGGGCTGCTGGCGCTCGCGAATCTGGCGAGCGCATGGCTCGCGTGGGGCGTGACGAAGTGCTATGCCGCAACGATTTGTCATCGACTTCTTTCGATGGTATGGTTTATCGTAGCGCTGGCCGTTGCGGACAGCGCCTGGTACCTGATGTTCTGGGGCTTCACCCGAAACTAGCCGCCGCTTCGCGCGGCACCGAGGGAGCGCCATGTGAGAACCAAACCCGTATTGACCGACGACGACATCAAGGCCATGGCCGCCGCCGAGGCGCACGCGAACGAACACGGCTGGAACGTGACGAGCGCCATCGTCCACTATCGTCCACGATGGCAGATCATCTGCTGCATCTGCATCGCCTGGAAGGCGCGGGCGCGAGCACCGCCGAAATGGCGACCGGCAAGGCGCGCACCGCTGTGCTGGGCCGCCGCGAAACCAGGTTACGAAGACACTATCAAGCAGGGTCGCACGGCGTTTCTGTCCGCCCCCATGACCGCGATGCTCGAAGGCGGCGTGCCCATTTTGTGGGC
Source organism: Candidatus Burkholderia brachyanthoides (assembly GCA_001235855.1). Classification (GTDB taxonomy): domain Bacteria; phylum Pseudomonadota; class Gammaproteobacteria; order Burkholderiales; family Burkholderiaceae; genus Caballeronia; species Caballeronia brachyanthoides. Next base: position 28,872 of record LFJI01000001.1, on the reverse strand, counting down.
ACGGATATCGTCGGCGCGGTGGGCGTGTCGGGCGTGAAGTCGGATCAGGATGCGCAGATCGCGAAGGCGGGCATCGCCATTTTGGGTGTCGAGAACGCCTGAGTTTTTCGCCGTATTTTTCGCTTCGCCTCATCTGCGCGCAAAACAAAAACGGCACACTCTTCGCATGAAAAGTGTGCCGTTCGAATGCTTCTCGATGATGCAGGAACCAAAAAAAGCGGCTTCGCTTGCTATCGACGACTGGCTGGTGTTTGCCCGAAGGGGTCTAGATTCTTGCGTGCAAGTCATCCTCGCTGGCTAGTGCCAAACACCTCTTTGGCGAGGTGGGTCCCCACAATACCCGGTACGTACTGCTGTTCTTACGGTACTGCTCGCTTACTTGGTCAGGATCAGCTTGCCCAGACGAGTGGCGTGGCGCGCAACTGGTAGGTCTCTTCGTTGTGCATGATGCTCATATGGCTGCGTCCTTGCAGCAGGGCATCGCTCTTCAACGAGCGCTCGGCATTTGCGCCCGACGCGACCGATATTGCTACCGACGCCGTCGATACGCACACCGTCGATACGGCAGCCGCCTTCGGACGGGTAATCGCGGCGTTGCGGGCAAGCGGGCGGCGCAGCCTGAGCGTGGAGGATTGCAGCGTGTCGGTCATGTCGATGTATGTGTGCGTTCGTTGATTCGATAGACCTATAGTAAGTGATAACTATTCCTATTTTCAACTAACCTTTTCGAATCAGCGCGCAACTTTTGATAGGCGATAGGCGCGTTCGATGCTGCGGCGAAGCATCCACCGCAACATCGGCCGGCCGTGCGTGCTCAATGCAGCAGGCCTTCGTCCTTGCGCCCATGCGCGAACTGGCGAATCAGGCGCACGATGTCGATGTCCGACTCGCGATACGCCGACTTCACGATCTCCGCTGTCTGCATTTCATCCGGCGTCGGATTGGCCTTCTCCGGCAGCGTGGTGCTGTAGAGGTGAAGCGCATGAAGAGAGTTGCGTGTCGTCGCGCTGCTCGATCGCCATGGTGAGCGAACCGCCGACACATACTCCGCTGTCGGCTGGATGTTGTAGCGGACGTTGTCGTTCGGCGTGAGCGTGACGCGGTCGCGCACGACGGCCTGACCGTAATATAGCTCGCGCTTCATCGTGTCGCCTTCGTGCGAGAGGATCGCGCAGCTATCGAGTCCCCAGCACGAACAGCTGCGGCTGCTCGGCGCGCAGCACGAGGTCTTCCCACAATTGCTCGCGTGTGAGCGATTCGACGAGCGGATTGCTCGGGTCGTTGATCTGGATCAGATGTTCGAAATTCAAAACGACATTTCCTTGATGGTCGTGATGCCCTCAATGCGATACATTTCGCCCGCGACGTTGGCGTCGCCCGCTACCTACCAGCCGGACAGATAGATGGCCTTGAGACCTGCCTTGACCTGCTGCATCGCCTGATTGCCGGTCAGGGCGCCGAGCGCGTTGACGAACGGCTCGTCGTGGATCGACGCCCACAGCTTTTCCGCGCCACGGCGCGCGAGCGTGTGCTCGACAGGCACCGAGCCGCTCAGACGCACGACGTCTTCCGGCTTACAGCCGCGCTTGATGCCCTTCCAGCACGGATTGGTTTCCCAGTCTTGATGAAGTTGCTGAGCTTGTTTCTGGCGAGTCGACATGGCGTTTCTCCTTGATGAGATTGGTTTGAACGACGATTCCAGAGCGATGTTTCCCGATGACTTGAGCATCCCGCACCGTCCTTGACGCGTTCCGTCTGCCTAGACTCTTCTCTTATATAAGAGTCTAGGCAAATGGTGGCCGTGGAAAAACCCCTCGCCAGGGATTTATGGAGAATTTTTAATTCTAATTCAATAGATTCAATGATTTTGATCGATGTTTTCACGATGCGAAAAGACTTCTCCTATCTTGCAACCGCCGAATTTGTGCCGCGCAGCATATCCGCAGCACATCTTTTGCGACACACAAAAGATCGTTGCACATCGTAGAAAATAGCGGCCAGGCGAAAAAGCCGATGCGCGAGGGCATCGGCTTTTCTGAAGTGGGGCGCAGGCGAGGAGAAGGCGCCCCCGTCAATGCCGCTTAATCGCCGCAGCGTGGTGCGTGTGCACCATCGCTACGACGCGCGCCGTAGCCGCCTTTAGGCGAGCCGCCGAATCCGTTGGCGTTGCTCGGTCCGTAACTGCGGCCGTCGCCATTGCCGCCACCGTTACTGCCGAAGCGACGGCGATCGTTGCCGCCCGGACGGCCACGGTCGCCGAAACCGGCCTTCGGCGGCGCCTTGCGCGGCTCGAAGCCCGCGACGACGTTCACCGGCAGCGGTGCGCGCACGAAACGCTCGATACGCTTCAGCGCGCCCATTTCGGCGTGGTGCACGAGGCTCACCGCCGTGCCGCTGCGGCCCGCGCGACCCGTACGGCCGATGCGGTGCACGTAGTCTTCCGTGAACTTCGGCAGATCGTAGTTGAATACGTGCGTGATACTCGGAATGTCGATGCCACGCGCCGCGACATCGGTCGCTACCAGCACGCGCACGCGACGCTCGCGCAGCGCACGGATGGTGCGGTTACGCGCGCTTTGCGGCAAATCGCCATGCAGCGCAGCCGATTCGAAACCGGCGTCGGCCAGACGGTTGGCGATGAGGTCGGCATCGCTCTTGGTCGCCGTGAAGACGATCGTCTGATCGAGGTCGTCGTTGCGCAGCAGATGGTCGAGCAGACGATCCTTATGATCGCGCGGTCGTCGACGTAATGCACGGTCTGCGCAATGTTGCTCTTGGCCTCGAGCTTCTGAACGATCTCGATGCGCTCCGGGTTCTTTAGCAGGCGGCCGGTGAGCGACGAGATCTTGCCGTCGATGGTCGCCGAGAACAGCAGCGTCTGACGCGTGGTGGGCGTGGCCGCGACGATCGTCTCGATGTCGTCGATGAAGCCCATGTCGAGCATACGGTCGGCTTCATCGAGCACGAGCATGTTCAGTTCCGACAGGTCGATGCGGCCGCGCTCCAGATGGTCGAGCAGACGACCCGGTGTGTCGACGAGGATTTCGGGGTTCTTCGCGAGCAGCATCAGTTGCTGAGCATACGCAACGCCGCCAAGAATGCTGACGGTGCGCAGACGGCGCAGATGCTCGCCGTACGTGGTCACGGCGGTCGAAACCTGCATCGCGGGTTCGCGCGTCGGCGTGAGTACGAACAGGCGCGGACGTGCGACCGGCATCGGGCGGCGCGTCGGGCGGCCGTTCGGGTCGCGCGGCTGACGTGGTTGCTGCGCTTCCTGCTTTTGCAGTTATGCGAATTTTTCGATGGCGGGCAGCATGAACGCCGCCGTCTTGCCCGAACCGGTTGGGCTGGAGACGAGCAGGTCGCGGCTGGCGAGCGTGGCGGGAATCGCGCGCTGCTGCACGGGCGTTGGGTTCTGGCAGCCGGCGGCGGTCAGCGCGGAGACGATCTCCGCCGACCGAGCGCTTGTGCTGCGATGTTGTCCAACGGGCTAGGAGTAAAGCTCGAAGTCATGTCGATCCTTGAAGCGGGAAATGAGGCGTCGGCGCCAATCGGCATACCCATGTCGTCGGATTCAGCGAGCGAAGAAACAGCGAGCAAATCCGAAAAACGGGGCACTCGCGCGGAACGTGCGGCGAGAATCTTTTTTAGAAGCTGTATCGGATACGCCAGGCTCGGGGGGCGCTGACGTCAGCCTGATGCATGACGGGCCGAGAAATCCGCACCGCGCCACATTTTGACGCATTTCCGCGCCAAGTTCGGGCACGAAATTGTCGGAACGGCGCGGCCGGCTTACTGCAAAAAATGCGCTTAAATCGCGTCGCCGCGCTTGAGCGAATCGACCAGTTCGATGTAGCGCTGCTTGGCGTCGTCGGCGGGCGTGCCTTTCAGGGCGGCCCACGCGCCTCGTACTTACTTGCCGACGATGTCGGTCAGGCCGGGCTTGTTGCCGCTCACGTCGCCGCTGCTGCCTTGCTTGAACAGCGCATATAGGCGCAGCAGCGTGAGATTGCCGGGGCGCTCGGGCAGTTGCGTCACGTCGGTCTGGGCTTGCGCGAATTGCTGATCGATATCGGTCATCGAGGTTCCTGCCTGTTTTTGGGATGGACCGGCGATCTTAGCAAGCGCACCGCGCAGGGCCAGTCGAGGCTTTCTTCGAATCGAGGATGCATTCGGGCAGGCGCGGCGGTTCGACTGCGCCTTTTTCGGATCGTGCCGCTTGCAGGGTCGGCGGCGATTCGGCGTGTCTCCCGCATTACAATACGGGCCATGACACGCACCGTACTGCTCGCCCTCGACACCTCGACGGAGTTTTGCTCCGCCGCGCTTTTGCTCGCCGATGCCGCTTCGCCGGCCGTGGCACCCGACGAACCGCCTCAATACGAGAATGGCAACGTGCGTGTCTGGTTGCGGCACGAAGCGACCGGCGCGGTATCGAGCACACGCTTGCTGCCGATGATCCGCGAACTGTTCGACGCGGCGGGCGTGGCGCTCGCCGCTTGCGACGCCATCGCGTTCGGCGCGGGGCCGGGGTCGTTCACCGGCTTGCGTACGGCGACGGCCGTCGCGCAAGGGCTGGCGTTCGGGCTGAACGTGCCAGTCGTGCCGGTCAGCACGCTCGCCGCGTGCGCGGAAGCCGCGCGTCTGCGGTCGCCGGCGCTGTCCGCGCAAGTGCTCGTCGCGCTCGATGCGCGCATGGACGAGGTGTACTGGGCGCTGTACGAAGCCGATCCCGAATCGACGAGCGACTGGCGCGCGCTGCATCCCGCCTCACTAGATGCTCCCGCCGCGCTGCCGCTGCCCGATGCGCCTTTCGCGTTCGCGGGTAACGCTGCTGCTGCGTTCGGCGATCGCTTGCCAGCACTGGCGGCCGCATCGTACGTTGATGGCGAAGCGCTACCGTACGCGTTGCCGGTCGCGCTGATCGGCCTGCGCGCATGGCGTGCCGGGCGCGCGATCGCGGCGGATCAGGCGGCGCCCGAGTACATCCGCAACAAGGTCGCGCAGACCACGGCCGAGCGCATGGAAGCGAAGAAGGGCTCGGCGAACGAGGAGGCGCTTCGGTGAGCGGCGTGCTGCTCGCGGATCGGTATCTCACACCGATGACCGAAGCCGATCTCGACGAAGTCGCCGCCGTCGAGAAACTCGCCTACGAGTTTCCGTGGAGTCGCGGCAATTTTCAGGACTCGTTACGCAACGGTTATTATGGCGTATGCGTGCGTCACGTGACCGGCACGCTGATCGGCTATTGCGTGCTGATGCCGGTGGTCGATGAGATGCATTTGCTCAATTTGTGCGTCGCGCCGGCAGCGCAGCGCGCGGGCGCAGGGCTGACGCTGTTGCGCGAGGCGGTGCGCATCGCGCGGGCGGAACGGCTCGAAGGCATGCTGCTCGAAGTGCGGCCGTCCAATCCGCGCGCGATCCTGCTGTACGAGCGCTTCGGCTTCGTCGCGATCGGACGCCGCAAGAACTATTATCCCGCGCGGCATCGCATGCGCGAGGACGCAATCGTCATGCGTCTGGTGTTTTCGAAGGAGATTGGGCATGGCATTCGATGAATTGCTGCTGGACGAACTCGGCATCGGCACGATCTGGGTGCGGCGGCGCGCGCCGGATGCGGTCGCCGAAGCGGCGCCGGGCGCGGAGAAGCAGGAAGCGCAGGACGATGCCGCGCCCGTGGCGAAAGCGCTTGCGCAGGCGGACGAGCGGCACGCGGCTGATGATGCGCACGCGGCCCGAGCCGAAGCGCCTGCGGCGCAACGCGCGGAGCTTTCCGCGCCATCAACCGACCCCGATCTCCCGCCGCTGGACGCCTACGACGATCTTCCCTGGACCGACGATCTTGCGATCGACGCGCCGTCGGTCGCCGATGCGCTGCCGCCGAACGACACCCACACGCTGCTCGACTGGGACGCGCTCGCCGCACGCGTGTCGGATTGCCAGCGCTGCCGCCTGTGCGAGCGCCGCACCAACACGGTGTTCGGCGTCGGCGATCGCGAGGCCGACTGGATGCTGATCGGCGAAGCGCCAGGCGAAAAAGAGGACAAGCAGGGCGAACCGTTCGTCGGACAGGCGGGCAAGCTGCTCGACAACATGCTGCGCGCGCTGAGCCTGTCGCGCGAAGCGAATGTGTACATCGCCAATGTGATCAAGTGTCGCCCGCCCAGCAACCGCAATCCGGAGTTCGACGAGGTCGCGCGCTGCGAGCCGTATCTGCAACGGCAGGTCGCACTGGTGAAGCCGAAGGTGATCGTCGCGCTCGGACGTTTCGCGGCGCAGAGCCTGCTCAAGACCGAAGCCAGCATCGCGTCGATGCGTGGCCGTGTGCACGCGTATCAGGGCGTGCCGGTGGTCGTCACGTATCACCCGGCGTATCTGTTGCGCAGCCTGCCCGATAAGGCCAAGGCATGGGCCGATCTGTGTCTCGCGCGCGGCGCGTATCGCGAGGCAATGGAGAAGCTCGGCGTGCAACCGTCGACGGACGATGCCGCTAGGAAGGGCGTACGCTGATGACCGGCCTTCGCGCGGCTCGTCGATCGCTTCGAGGAACTGGCGCTGACCGCGCGCAGCGAGTTCGCCGCTTTGGGTTACGAAGAGGGCCGTGGCAGCCGCAGTTGTTCGTCAAAGGCAGGCTGTTCTGGCTGTTCTATCACGGCGAAATGCACGACCAGGGGCACGCGGATTCAGCGCCCGAAATCGCGGACGGCCCCATCTGCGTGGCTGGTGGATGACGGCGTCCGAATGGTGTGCATCGCATGGCGTTGACGGGGAAACGTCCATCGACGATCACGCGTGGGTCGTGCAGCCGCGCATGGCATGGCTTGCGTCGCGGCGCTTGCGTGCCGCCGATGCCGGTTCGCTATTGGCCGAAGCCGTCGCGATCCACACGCATCTGTCGGCCATCGCGACGCCGACGATGGTCGGCCTCCTACGCGCGCGACGCTACGGGAACGTGGTCCGAAGACACGCGCGGTTTCATCGTGCCGGACGACTGGCCGGAGCGGGCGCACGCCTTCACGGCGCAGGCGCTTTAAAACGCGATCACCACCATCTGAAGAAATGATGCACCGGTCCCACGCCGTGACCGACGCCGAGTTGCGTGCTCGCTTCGATCGCGCCAGTGAGATAGCGCTTGGCTTCGGCGGTCGCGCTGGCGAGATCGCCGCTGTGCGCGACCAGCGCCGCGATCGCCGATGACAGCGTGCAGCCGGTGCCGTGCGTGTTTTTGAGCGGCACGCGCGCGCCGCCGAGCCGCAACGCGCCGTTCGCCTCGATCAGCCAGTCGGGACTATCCGGCGAGGCGAGATGGCCGCCCTTCATCAGCACGGCCTGAGTGCCGAGCGCGTGCAACGCTTCGCCCTGACACACCATCGCGTCTTCGTCGGCCGCGCTCTCCACGCCGAGCAGCGCGGCGGCCTCGGGCAGATTCGGCGTGACGATGGTTGCAAGCGGCAGCAGTTCGTCGCGCAACGCGGCGACGGCTTCCGGCGCGAGCAGCGCATGATTGCTCTTCGAGATCGTCACGGTGTCGAGCACGACATGTTTCGGCCGATAGCGCCGCAACGCCTCGGCGACCGCGCGCACGATGCCCGCGTTCGCGAGCATGCCGATCTTCACGGCATCGATGCGGATATCGTCGAACACGGCGTCGAGCTGCGCGGTGATGAACGCGGGCTCCGGCGCATGCACGGCCGTCACGCCGCGTGTGTTCTGCGCCGTGAGCGCGGTGATGACCGACAGGCCGTATGCGCCAAGCGCGCTGAACGCCTTAAGATCGGCCTGGATGCCCGCGCCGCCGCCCGAATCGGAACCGGCGATGGTCAGCGCGTTGGGGATGTGTTTCGTCGCATCGGTCGGAGAGGTAGAAGAGGTCGAAGCAGTCATGGCGTGATGAATCAGGAACGGGATTGCACGATGGTCACGGCGAGCGCCGCCGCGTCGCGCGGATTCGATGCCTTGCAGATCGCGGACACCACCGCGATGCCGACGGGCTGCGCGCGCATCGCCACGATTCCGTCGATGCCGCAGAGCGCGGACGCGTCGGTCTTGGTGGGCGTCGCCCAGACCGGACCCGCGCCGACATAGTCGATGATGCCATCGAAGCGGTCGGCCGCTTCGGCCTCGGCGAGATTCGATACCGACAGGCCGATCAGCGCGTCGGGACCGAGCATTTTCCGCGTGATATCGGCGGGCAGATCACGCTGGTCGACATGCACGCCGTTCGCGCCGACCGCGAGCGCCACATCCACGTGATCGTTGATGACGAACGGTACGCGATGCGCCCGCGTGATCGGCAGCAGTTCGCGCGCGAGATCGAACCATGCGCGCTTGTGCCATTCGGGTGCACGCAGTTGCACGAGCGTGACGCCGCTTTCAAGCGCGGCACGCGCGACCGCGACGGCCGCATCGTGGCCGTCGCACTGCACGGGATCGAGGACGAGATACAGCGAAAGATCGAACGATGATCGCATGGTCAGGCGGCCGCGATATCGCGCTGCACGAGTATCTTGGCGAACGCGGCTTCGTCGATGGACGCCAGCCGGTCGAGATAGGCCACGGCGAAACTGCCGGGCAGCGCGGCATCGCGCGGCGTCAAAGGCGAGGCGGATGGCGCGCGCCTGCGGTTCGTCGAGCGTGCCGAGATTGACGGACAGCGCGTTGGCAAGCGGTGCGAATTCGCGACTTCTTCACGCGTGACGACCATAGCGGGCGCGGCGCCGATCGCGAGCAGCACGTTGGCGGTGAATTGGTGACGACGAGATTCGTCAGGCAATGCACGAGCGGCGCGCCCGGAGCGCACCCGTGTGACATGGGAAAAGAGATCAGCTGAGAGCATGATCGAGAAAGATTAGCCGATCCGCACCCGGAATGTGACTTCATGCCAACAAAAAGCGTGAAGCGCGCCGCTCAATGCCGCACTTCGCTGATCAGCGCGACGGAATCGAACGCGCGCTGATTCGCCTGATGGCGGCGCATCACGAAGTACATCATGAGGCAGACGAACGAGCCGAACAGCACGATGCCGAACTGGATCGGCATGTCGAGCCATACCAGCAGCGCGTACAGGCACAGCATGATTAGCACCGACAGATTCTCGTTGAAGTTCTGCACGGCGATGGAATGCCCGGCGGACAACAGCACATGCCCACGATGCTGCAACAACGCGTTCATTGGCACGACGAAGAAGCCTGACAGGCCGCCGACGACCATCAGGAACAGATAGGCGATCAGCAGATAGCCGGGAAAGTGCATCTTGCCGAAGTAGATGCCCCAGTGCGTGGGGAACAGATGGCGCGTGTAGAACGCCATCAACATGACGGCGATGCCCATGACGATGCCCACCGGCAGCACCGAGAGCGAACGCTTGAGCGGCACGCGCGCTGCCGCGAGCATCGCGCCCACCGCCACGCCGACGGCGATCACGGCCTGCAGAATCGCGGCTTGCGAGAGCGTCATGCCGAGCGACACTTCGGCCCACTTTAGCACGATGAATTGCAGCGTCGCGCCCGCGCCCCAGAAGAGCGTGGTCACCGCGAGCGAGATCTGGCCGAGCTTGTCGCGCCACAACGTGAAAAAGCAGTCGGCGAAATCGGTGATCAGCTTGATCGGCCGCGTTTCCTGCTTCGGATAGCGCGCGCCGGTGTCCGGAATGCGGAGATTGAAGATTGCGGCGATCACGTACATCGCCATGATGACGAGCATCGCGGTTTCGGAGGGCGTGTTGATGCGCGGTATGTGGTACGACAGCAGATGACTCGCAATATGTGGACTGATGAGCACGCCGCCCATCACCGTGCCCAAAATGATGGAACCGACCGTGGTCCCTTCGATCCAGCCGTTCGCGGCAACGAGCCGATCGGCCGGCAGCAGTTCGGTGAGAATGCCGTACTTCGCGGGCGAATAAGCCGCCGCGCCGAAGCCTACGATGCCATAAGCCAGCAGCGGATGCGCGCCGATCAGCATGGTGAGGCAGCCGACCACCTTGATGGAATTGGTCACGAACATGACGTGCCCCTTGGGCCGGGAATCTGCGAAAGCGCCGACGAACGCGGCCAGAATCACATACGACAGGACGAAGAACAGCTTGAGCAGCGGCGTCATCCAGTTGGGCGCGTGGAGGTCTTGCAGCAGTGCGATGGCAGCGATCAGTAATGCGTTATCGGCCAACGATGAGAAAAACTGCGCGGCCATGATGGTGTAAAACCCTTTTTTCATCTGATCCGAAGCTTTCCTCACTACGGGTGATACGCCCCGAACGCTCGCCGTGCCGCGCGTCTTGCGTCCAGGCTTATGTCTTTCGAAATAGGTTGTGCGCACGGCTTTATAACACGAAAATAAACGCATTCTGACTAGCAGTAATCTCGATCGCGTGCGAAAACACACGATCGTGCACCGAATTCCTCATAAGATACTGATTCGCAAGGCATCCGAGCCGGAGCGCCAAACCGCGTTCCGTCCCGCCGCGCGAATTGCAAGACCACTGAATACTCATGCCGCGCCCCCTCTCAGCAACGATTCATACCGCCGCACTCGCCAACAACCTCGTCGTCGCGCGCAAGTTCGCGCCGAAATCCCGGATCTGGGCTGTCATCAAGGCCAATGCGTATGGCCACGGACTCGCCCGAGCGTTCCCCGGACTGCGCGCAACCGACGGCTTTGGCCTACTCGACCTCGAAGAAGCCGCGAAGTTGCGTGAATTGGACTGGGCCGGCCCGATTCTTCTGCTGGAAGGCTTTTTCTGCCCGACCGATATCGACGTGATCGATCATTACAGCCTGACCACGGCGGTTCATTGCGACGAGCAATTGCGCATGCTGGAAATGGCGCGCCTGTCCAAGCCGATCAACATCCAGCTGAAGATGAACAGCGGCATGAACCGGCTCGGCTACACGCCGGAGAAGTTCCGCGCGGCGTGGGCGCGGGCGCGGGCGGTGCAGGGCGTCGGCCAGATCACGCTCATGACCCATTTTTCCGACGCCGACGGCCCGCACGGCATCGCGCATCAATTGGAGGCGTTCGAGCGCGGCGCGGAGGGTATCGCGGGGGCGCGCAGCCTATCGAACTCGGCGGCGGTGCTGTGGCATCCGGACGCCCATTTCGACTGGGTGCGACCGGGCATCATTCTTTATGGCGCGTCGCCGTCGGGCAAGACCGCCGATATCGCCGATATCGGCCTCAAGCCCGCCATGACGCTGGCGTCCGAAATTATCGCCGTGCAGACGGTCGAGGCGGGCCAAAGCATCGGTTACGGCTCGACCTATGTCGCCGCCAGGCCGACCAAAATCAGCGTGGTCGCGTGCGGCTATGCGGACGGCTATCCGCGTGTCGCGCCGGAAGGCACCCCGGTCATCGTCGAAGGTGTCAGGACGCAACTCGTTGGCCGCGTGTCGATGGATATGCTCACCGTCGATCTGACGCCGTGCCCTAGCGTGGGCATCGGTTCGCGCGTCGAATTGTGGGGCGCGAATCTGCCCATCGACGACGTCGCGAGTTCGTGCGGCACCATCGGCTACGAGCTGATGTGCGCGATCGCGCAGCGCGTGCCGGTGCGCGCCGAATGATGCGTGCGTCAATCGCGCAGCGCATCACGAGAACTCGAACGAAAACTCAAGGCAAGGCTCGGTGTGGCAAAAGTAGCGAAGGCAAAAACGCTATACGTCTGTAGCGAATGCAGCGCACAGTCGCCGAAATGGACGGGGCAGTGTGTGGCGTGTCACGCCTGGAACACGCTGACGGAATCGGTGGCCGAGACGCCGTTGGTGCATCGCTTTCAGGCGCTGGCGAAAAGCTCGCCGGTGCAACGGCTCGCGGAAATCGAAGCCGCCGATGCCGATGTGCCGCGCTTTACAACCGGCGTCGGCGAATTCGATCGCGTGCTGGGCGGCGAACTAGTTGCCGGGCGGCGTCGTGCTGATCGGCGGCGATCCGGGCATCGGCAAATCGACGCTCTTGCTGCAATCGCTTGCGGAAATTGCCCGCAAGCGGCGCGCGCTGTATGTGAGCGGCGAGGAATCGGGCGCGCAGATCGCGTTGCGCGCGCAACGGCTCGGGTCCATCGGCAACAAGGACAGCGCGGCCGCCGATCTCCGCCTGCTCGCCGAAATCCAGCTCGAAAAGATTCAGGCGACCATAGACCGAGCAACGGCCCAAAGTGGCCATCATCGACTCGATCCAGACCATCTATTCCGAAGCGCTAACGTCCGCACCAGGTTCGGTCGCGCAGGTGCGCGAATGCGCGGCGCAACTGACGCGCATCGCCAAGCAGACCGGCACGGCCATCATCATGGTCGGCCACGTGACCAAGGAGGGCAGTCTGGCGGGGCCGTGCGTGCTCGAACATATCGCGTGGACACGGCGCTGTACTTCGAGGGCGACACGCACTCGTCGTTCCGTCTGGTGCGCGCGTTCAAGAACCGCTTCGGCGTGGTGAACGAACTCGGCGTCTTCGCGATGACCGAGCGCGGCCTGCGCGGCGTCGCCAATCCCTCGGCGCTGTTCCTGTCGCAGCATGAGCAGAGTGTGGCGGGGTCCTGCGTCCTGGTGACGCAGGAGGGTTCGCGTCCGCTGCTCGTCGAAGTGCAGGCGCTGGTCGATACCGCGCATGTGCCCAATCCGCGCCGGCTCGCGGTCGGGCTGGAGCAGAACCGGCTGGCGGTGCTGCATCGGCATGCGGGTATCGCGTGTTTCGATCAGGACGTATTTCTGAATGCGGTGGGCGGCGTGAAGATCACCGAGCCGGTAGCCGATCTGGCCGTGCTGCTCGCGATCCATTCATCGATGCGCAACAAGCCGCTGCCCAAAGGCCTCATCACGTTCGGCGAGGTCGGCCTCGCGGGCGAGATACGTCCGTCGCCGCGCGGGCAGGATCGTTTGAAGGAAGCCGCCAAGCTCGGGTTTTCGATCGCGCTGATCCCGAAAGCGAATGCGCCGAAGCAGGCCATCGACGGGTTGAAGGTCATCGCGGTCGACCGGATCGAGGAAGCGATCGACCATGTCCGCGATCTCGAATGATTCCTGACGCGAACATGGCGGAACATTGCACGCTTCGTAACGCGTCGTAAAAAAAGTGCCGGGACCTGTAACCTATTTAAGTTTCTACGTCCCTATCCTATGTGATGGGCCGCAAGCACGTGCTCATCGACGACGAACGCCAGCCGCGTTAGATCTTGCTGCGGCGCTGAGTGTTCAGCGAGCAAAAGAGGATGCACCGCCGCTTCGGCGGGTGTGAGCACGGGCGCGACACAGCAATCGAGCGGTTCTAGCAGCGCGACCCATTCGTCGCGGGTGCGCTCGCGGATCAGCACGCCGAGTTGCGCGGCATCCGCGCCGCCGATCGCCTGACCGGGACTCCAGTGCCGCGCCCCCCATTGCGGGCGTCCAATGGCTTCGCACAAGCTTCGCACAAGGTCTGCCAGAACTTCACAGTTCCAGCGCGCTCCCACAGCGATGAAACGCTCGTCCTTCGTGCGATATACGTCGTAGCAGGGCACGCCGCCGTTGAGCAGGCCTGCGCCTGCGCGCGTGCTGGCGTGATCGTCGTTGGCGAGCGCGATATGCGTCATCACGTTGTGCGCGTGCATCGCGTGGGTCATCGATACGTTCAGGCACCGTCCTTCACCGCCACGCGCCACATGCCAGAGCGCGGCGAGCATCTCCATCACCGTGGCCAGCGCACCGCCCAGCAAGTCCGCCAGTTGAAGGTTCGGCGCGATGTGCACGCCGTCATGCGCGGCGAGTTGATCGAGCACGCCCGAATACGCGATGTAGTTGAGATCGTGTCCCGCCTTGTGCGCGAACTGGCCGTCGCTGCCGTAACCGGTGATCGCGCGCAATAAACCAGCTTCGGATTGACCGGCGCAGCACGTCGTAGCCGACACCCAGTCGTGCCATGACCGAAGGACGAAAACTTTCCACCAGCAGATCGGCATCGCGCGCGAGTTCGATCAGCTTCGAGCGGCCTTCCTCCGACTTGAGATCGAGCGTCATCGTCCACTTGTTGCGATTGACGATGCGCCAGAACGCGCTCGGCGTGCCGCTTCGCCGGTCCGCGTTGCTTTGAAACATGGCGCGCGCGTAGTCGCCTCCGCCCGGCGGTTCGATCTTGAGCACGTCCGCGTGCCGAGTTCGGCCAGCCGCAGCGTGGCGACAGGGCCGGGCAAGAGGCGCGTGAGGTCAAGCACGCGCAGGCCGGTCAGGGAAGGCGTCAAAAATCAGTCTCCGGTCGTGGTCAGCCGATCTGCTCCAGATCTTCGTGGGCTTCGAGCCATTCCATTTCGAGCGTTTCGAGGCGCGCGTTGAACTCGCCCTGACGGCGGATCGTCTCGGTGAGTTTCGTTTTTTGCGCGGCTTCGTAACTTGCGGGATCGACCACGAACGCGTCTAGTTCGGCTTTCTCGGCGTGGAGCTTCTCCATCTCTTTACCGATCCTCGTGATGCGCGTCTGCAGAGGCTTCTTCAGGTGCGCGAGCTTTTGACGTTGCTGCGCTTTTCCTGCTTGCGCTGTTCGCGGCGGTTGGGCACATTGTCCGATGCATCGGCGGCGCCGCTTGCTTCCTTGGCCGCCGCGCGCGTCTCGGCGGCGTGTTGCAGCAGCCAGTCGCGATAATCGTCGAGATCGCCGTCGAACTTATTCAGGCGATGCTTGGCCACCAGCATGAAGGTGTTGGTCGTCGCACGCAGCAAGTGGCGGTCGTGCGAGACGACGATCAGCGTGCCTTTGAACTGCGCGAGCACCATGGTCAGCGCGTGACGCGTTTCGAGGTCGAGGTGGTTGGTCGGTTCGTCGAGCAGCAGCAGATTCGGCTTCTGCCAGATGATCAGCGCCAGCGCGAGTCGCGCCTTTTCGCCGCTTGAGAAGGGCGCGATCTTCGCAGTCGCCATGTCGCCGGAGAAGTTGAAGCTGCCGAGGAAGTCGCGCAGTTCCTGCTCGTGCGTGTCGGGCGCGAGGCGCGCGAGATGCTCGAGCGCGGAGTCGTCGGGACGCAGTGTTTCCAGTTGATGCTGCGCGAAGTAGCCAATTTGCAGACCCTTGCCCTGACGCACCCCGCCCGACAGCGGTTCGAGCGTCTTGATGAGCGTCGATTTGCCTTGACCGTTGGCGCCGAGCAGGCCGATGCGCTGCCCGTTCTGGATCGACAGCGTGACGCTGTCGACGATCGGAATCTCATGGCCGCCGCCGCTGCGATAGCCGCAGCGCACGGCTTCCATGACCATCATCGGATTGGGCGCGGCATCCGGCTCGCGGAACTCGAAGGTGAAGGGCGAAGCCGCATGCGCGGGCGCGATCAGTTCCATCTTCTCCAGCGCCTTGACGCGGCTCTGCGCCTGCTTTGCCTTGGTCGCCTTGGCCTTGAAGCGGTCGATGAAACTCTGCAGATGGGCCACGGTGCGCTGCTGCTTCTCGTAAGCGCTTTGCTGCAACGCGAGTTGCTGGGCGCGCAGCACTTCGAACTGGCTGTAGTTGCCGCCGTAGTGTTTGACCTGACGATTCTCCAGATGCAGCGTGACGTTGCAGACGGCATCGAGGAACTCGCGGTCGTGCGAAATTACGATCAGCGTGCCGGGATAGCGTCCGAGCCAGTCTTCCAGCCAGACGATGGCGTCGAGGTTCAGGTGATTGGTCGGTTCGTCGAGCAAGAGCAGATCGGACGGGCACATCAGCGCCTGCGCGAGATTCAGACGCATGCGCCAGCCGCCCGAAAAGCTCGCGACGGGCTCGCGCGTCTGCTCGAGCGTGAAACCCAAACCGAGCAGCAAGGTCTCGGCGCGGTATAGCCGTCGGCTTCCGCCGCGCCGTCATGCACGGCCGGATGCGTGCTTCGATGGCGCGCAGATGCGTGTCGCCGTCGAGCGTGTAGTCGAGCGCGGTGCGGTCCACCGCCGGCGTTTCTGCGCGACATGCGCGATGCGCCACGACGGCGACATCGAAAAATCGCCGCCGTCCGTGTGCAGTTCGCCGCGCAATACGGAAAACAGCGTGGACTTGCCCGCGCCGTTCGCGCCGACGAGACCGGCCTTCTCGCCCGGATTGAGCGTGAAGCTCGTCTCTTCGAAAAGCGGCTTGATGCCGCGGGACAGGCTGAACTGGTTGAAGCGAATCACGGCAAATGGCGGGCGGACGAGGCGCAGATCGGCAGCTTCTGCGAGAAGAATTTCGGCGTATCGTTCCCGATGTTCGCGAAGATCGAAGTGAACGGCGCGAACGCGCATCCGCTCTACAATTCTGAAGGACAAGGGGCCGGGGCTGCTCGGGATCGAGGCGATCAAGTGGAATTTCACGAAGTTTCTGGTCGATCGCAAGGGCAATGTGATCAAGCGCTACGCGCCGCAGACCAAGCCCGAAGCGATCGCGGACGACATCGACAAGCTGCTTTAAAGAATCGGCGAGAAGAGGCGCGCCACGTGCATGGCCATGCGGCGCGGAAACGACGCGCTGCGATAGTCCTCGCCGTCGATCTCGAACGAATGCGCGAAGCTCCGGTCGACGCTCAACACGATGATTTCGAAGTTCAGACGAAACGAACGGTTGTCCAGATTCGTACTGCCGATCGACGTCGCGATATCGTCCACCAGCACGACCTTCTGATGCAGAAATCCCGGCTTGTAGAGGAACACGCGCACGCCTGCCTGCACGAGGTCGTATACGTAGAGCTTCGACGCCGCGAACACCACGCGATGATCGCGCCGGCTCGGAATCAGAATGCGCACGTCGATGCCGCGCATCACCGCGAGCCGCAGCGCGGAGGACACGGCTTCATCGGGAATGAGATAGGGCAAGGTGATCCAGATGCGCTCGCGCGCCGCGTTGATCGCTTCGACGAAGAACAGCGAGCAGGTTTCCTGCTTGTCGGCGGGACCGCTCGACAGCACCATGCAGTGCATGTTTTCGTCGGACGAAGGCGCGGGCCCGAGTTCCGGCAGACGCTGCGTGGCCCAGTACCAGTCTTCGGTGAAGACAAACTGGATGCTCGCCACCGCCGGCCCGCGCACGATGAAGAACTGCACGACGATATAGCGCTCGGCGGTGTCGATGGCTTCGAGGATCGCGGCGAAAGTCGCATCGCCGTTGATAAGCACGCGCACCGCGTTGCCGCGTAGGAACGGCATGCAGGACAGGCGCTGCAAGGTGCGGATGGTCGGATTGCCGAGATAGGCCGCCGGTCCCGGCGCGATTTCGCTGCGCGCGCCCGACGAGTCGATGACGAGCGCGGTGGCTTCCGGTGAATCGCTGCGCGCCGGAATCCCAATTCGGCGGGTTTCGAGCGGCTGCGCAGGATATCGAGTTCGAGCCGCCGTTCGTCGATATAGCCGGCGAACCTTGTTGCGCCAGAGGAACAGATACGGAATGAGTGTGAAGTAAGGCATCGCGACGAGCGACACCACCCACGCGACCGCGCCTTGCGATGTGCGCGTGTTGATGATGGCGTGGATCGCCGCGATCACGCCGAGCACGTGCGCGGCGATGACGAGCGTGCCGACGTGGAGCCAATCTGATGCTTGCATATGACGCGGACGGTTCGGTATGCTTCGCCGGCGCGCGCCGGCGACGATGCGTCATATTACCGAGCCCTTGCGGGCGCGACGGATCGGGTCACGAGTTGTGACGCTTTCCGCGGTGCGATGTGTCAGGACGGGGAGATAGGCCGCCTGAATGAGGAACACGTTGTCCTCGCCCGCGCTGGGCGAGAGCCACACGAGATCGAGGCCGCCGAACGCCGCCTCGACGTTCGCGCGTTCGTTGCCGATTTCGACCACCAGCACGCCGTCCTCCGTCAGCCACTTGCTCGCCTCGCGGATGATGCGCCGCACGATGTCCATGCCGTCCGCGCCGCCCGCGAGCGCCAGTTCCGGCTCGTGGCGGTATTCCTCGGGCAGCGTCTGCATCGCATCGGCGTTGACGTAGGGCGGGTTGGTGACGATCACCTCGTACTTCGCCTCGGGCAGCGGCACGTACAGGTCGCCTTCATACAGCGTCACGCGGTCCGCGAGATCGTAGTCGTCCACGTTGCGGCGCGCGACGGCGAGCGCATCGGCGGAAATATCGACGGCGTCGATATCGGCGTTCTCGAAGGCCTGCGCCGCGAGGATTGCGAGACACCCGGGACCGGTGCACAGCTCGAGCACGCGCGTCACGTGGTCCGGATCGGCCACGTACGGCTGCAAGCCGTCCTGCAGCAGTTCGCCGATGAACGAGCGCGGCACGATCACGCGTTCGTCGACATAGAAACGGCGGCCGTGCATCCACGCTTCCTGCGTGATGTACGCGGTGGGAATGCGCTCTTTCGCGCGGCGCTCGATCACTTTCATGACGGAATCGATTTCGTCGTCGAGCAGGCGCGCGTCGAGGAACGGATCGAGCGTGTCCAGCGGCAAATGCAGCGTGTGCAGGATCAGATACGCGGCTTCGTCGAATGCGTTGGCCGAGCCGTGGCCGAACGACAATCTGGCCTGCGTGAAGCGCGAGACGCCGAAGCGTAGCAGGTCGCGCACGGTGGTAAAGGGCAGCGCCATGAGTGGCTCCTATTCTTTTGCGATGATGGCGAGACTCTTCATTGCGAGAGTCGGGCGTGGTCAGGCGATCAGTTGTTCGAGCACGCGGCGATAAACGTTTTTCAACGGCTCGATGAAGCGCACCTCCACATGCTCGTCGATCTTGTGGATGGTGCCGTTCGGCGGTCCGAATTCGACCACCTGATCGCAGATGCTCGTGATGAAGCGGCTATCGGACGTGCCGCCCGTGGTCGAGAGTTCGGTGCTCACGCCGGTTTCGTCGCGGATGGCCTTTTCCAGCGCATTCGAGAGCGCGCCGCGCGGCGTGAGGAACGGCCGGCCGCTGACGATCCATTGCAGGTCGTAGTCGAGACCGTGCTTGTCGAGGATCGCGTGGACGCGGCTTTGCAGGCCTTCGACCGTGCTCGCAGTCGAGAAGCGGAAGTTGAACATCAGATCCGCGTGGCCGGGAATGATGTTGGTCGCGCCGCTGCCGGAATGCAGGTTCGACACCTGCCAGGTCGTGGGCGGGAAATATTCGTTGCCGTCGTCCCATTTCTCGGCGACGAGTTCGGCAAGTGCTGGCACCAGCAAATGCACCGGATTTTTCGCCAGATGCGGATAGGCGATATGCCCCTGCACGCCATTGACGATAAGCTTGCCGGTCATCGAGCCGCGCCGGCCATTCTTGACCATGTCGCCGAGCGTGGCGTTGGAGGTCGGCTCGCCGACGATGCAGTAATCGAGCCGCGTGCCGCGCGCCTTCAGTGCTTCGACGACCTTTACCGTGCCGTCGGTGGCGGAGCCTTCTTCGTCGCTCGTGATGAGGAACGCCAGCGTGCCGCGATGCTCCGGATGAAGCGCGACGAATTCCTCACTCGACACGACGAAAGCCGCCAGCGACGCCTTCATATCCGCCGCGCCGCGCCCGTACAGCTTGCCGTCGCGATGCGTGGGCGTAAACGGCGGCGAGGTCCACTGTTCCAGCGGACCGGTCGGGACCACATCGGTATGGCCCGCGAAGGCGAGCAGCTTGCCATCTGCGGCGGCGCTACGCTTGACGGCCCACAGATTGGTGACGCCGCCCGATTCGATCGTTTCGCATTCGAAGCCGATGCGCGCGAGGTGTTCGATTATGAGCGCCTGGCAGTTTTGGTCATCGGGCGTGACGGAGGCGCGTGCGATCAGCGCTTCGGTGAGGGAGAGGGTGCCGGACATGGTCGATTAACCTGAAGCGATAAAAAATGCCGGTGCTGCGGCCGGCACTCATAGCGTTCGTGCGATGACCGTCGAGTTCACAGTCATCGCGCGGGATCACGCAAAAAGCGTTTCGTACTGCTCGGCGGAAAACCCGAGCGTCTTCACGCGGCCGTTCACGACGACCACGGGGCGCTTGATGATCGATGGCTTGTGGATCATCAGCGCGATCGCGCCGGACGTGATGTCGGCTTCGGCCTTGTGCACATCGGACAAGCCGCGCCACGTGGTGCCGCGTTTGTTGATGAGCTGATTCAGCGGCACATCTTTCAGCCAGTCCTGAATCAGCTTGTCCGAGACGCCGGCCTTCTTGAAGTCGTGGAATTCGAACGGCACGCCGTGTTCTTCCAGCCACACGCGCGCTTTCTTCACGGTGTCGCAGTTCGGGATGCCGTACACGACTGTGGTCTTGGCCAAGTTCAGTCGCCTCGCAGCAGTTCGTTCAGACCGACCTTCGCGCGCGTCTTGGCGTCGACCTTCTTGACGATGACGGCGCAGTACAGGCTGTGCGAGCCGTCCTTCGAGGGCAGGTTGCCCGCGACGACCACCGAACCCGCCGGAATGCGGCCGTACGACACTTCGCCAGTTTCACGGTCGTAGATCTTGGTCGATTGGCCGAGATACACGCCCATCGAAATGACGGAGTTTTCTTCGACGATCACGCCTTCCACCACTTCCGAGCGCGCGCCGACGAACACGTTGTCTTCGATGATGACCGGGTTCGCCTGCAGCGGCTCCAGCACGCCGCCGATGCCCACGCCACCCGACAGGTGCACGTTCTTGCCGATCTGCGCGCACGAGCCGACGGTAGCCCACGTATCTACCATCGTGCCTTCATCCACGTAGGCACCGATGTTGGTGTACGACGGCATCAGCACCACATTCTTCGCGATGAACGAGCCGCGGCGCGCGATGGCGGGCGGCACCACGCGGAAGCCGCCTGCGGCGAAGTCTTCGGCGGTGTAGCTGGCGAACTTCGAGGGCACCTTGTCGTAGAACTGGGAGTAGCCGCCAGCGGGCATGGGCGCGTTGTCCTCGAGACGGAACGACAGCAGCACGGCCTTCTTGAGCCACTGGTTCACGATCCGCTCGCCGTCAAGCTTTTCGGCGACGCGCATCTGGCCTTTGTCCAGTTGTTCGATGGCGTGTGCGACCGCGTCGCGAACTTCGGCCGGCGCGGCCTTGGGCGAAAGGCTGGCGCGATTTTCCCAGGCCTGGTCGATGATGCTCTGAAGTTGTTCCGACATAGTTGGTATCAAGGATGGAGAGTTGAACCGGCAGCGCTCGAGGTCTTTTCAGGACTTGAGCGGGCGGCAGAATTCGACGATGCGGCGGGCGCCTTCGACACACTCTTCGACTTCTGCGACGAGCGCGATACGCACGAAGCCCTGGCCGGGATTCGTGCCGTGCGCGGTGCGCGCGAGGAAAGGAGCAAGGAGCCCGGCATAACCGTCGAGCAAGGAGCCCAGCATAACCGTCACATTATAGTCTAGTCGGCGTACAGACGACGCGCCGCGAACTCGGTGTCCGAAAGGACGGCGCGCGAAATGTTCGCCCACAGATAGAACGCGGCATCGGGCAGGCGCACGTCGAGGACTTCGGCGAGCATCGGCGTGACGGTCTGGAATTTTTGCAGGTATTTGGCGCGATTGTCGCGCACGTGCGTTTCATCCTGTCACGCGACCACGCTCGCACGCTGAAACACCGTAGACAAAGCCGCGCCGTGATACGTGCGGTAGAGCAGGAAGGCCTTGAGGATCGCCGCATCGCCCGCGACGAAACCCGAGCGCATGCCCGGCACGTTCGAGCGCTTGGACAGGCTCGACAGCATCACGAGACGATCGAAGCCGCGACCGAGCAGGCGCGCGGCTTCGAGCCCGCCGAGCGGCGGCTTGGTTTCGTCGAAATAGATCTCGGAGTAACACTCGTCCGATGCGATCACGAAGTCGTGCTTGTCCGAAAGCGCGAACAGTTCGCGCCAGTCGTCGACCGTCATGACCGCCCCGGTCGGATTGTCCGACGAGCAGACGTAGACCAGTTGCGTGCGCGCCCAGATGTCGTCCGGCGTCGTCCGGCACCATCGAATAATCGCAGGCGAAGTTCCGCCGCGGATCGCTATTGACGAAGTAAGGCTGCGCACCTGCGAGCAGCGCGGCGCCTTCGTAGATTTGATAGAAAGAGTTCGGACAGAGTACGATGAGCGGTTCCGCCGGGTCCGTGTTTCTGCTGTCGATCACCTTCTGCTGCCGCTCACCGTTTGCGCGAGCGCGAAGAGCGCTTCCCGCGAGCCCGAAACCGGCAGCACTTCCTTGAGCGCATCGATCGAGGGCAGGCCATAGCGCTGCTTCACCCACCCCGCGATCGCCTCGCTGCCGAACGTCGCCGGATAGGAAGCTATGCCGCCGAGCGAGTCGATCACGACGGCATCGCGGATGAGCGGGGGGCGTCGGATGTTTCGGCTCGCCGATGCCGAAGCTGATTGGCGAAAATCCCGCGCACGGCGTGACGTCCTTGAACAGCACGCGCAGCTTTTCGAACGGATACGACTGGAGTTTCTGGAGAAGTGGATTCACGGTGGCGTGACCGGTAAGCGGCTTGACACGGGAGACGCGTTCACGAAACGAAACGTACGCGAAATGCGCGACGAATCTCAAATTATACCGCGCGCCTTTGCTGGGCAAGGCGCGACAGCCTATGCAACACATGAAGAACATTCGAACGGACCGGCGCGAACGAGCGCAAATGTGGAGACGAGCGCAAAGACACAGGAACGCCGGAGCATTGCGATGAACCGTCGTTTCGACGCCGCCTGGCCGACGCTCGCGATCATGGTGGACGCATCGGTGTGGGGCCTCGTGTGGTATCCGCTGCGCATGCTGGCCGCGATGGGCTGACCGGCACGCTCGCGAGCACTAGCGGCGCGGCGTGCCTGTTCATGCTGGCGTGGCGCCACCGCTCCATCCGCACGATCACGTGGCACTGGCTGCTCGTCGCGCTGGGGCTTGCCGCGGGTGTGACGAGCATCGGCTTCACGCGGGGCGCAATCCACGGTCAGGTGATGCGCGTGCTGCTGTTCTATCTGACGCCCGCGTGGACCGCGCTGTTTTCGCACTTCATCCTGCGCGACCGCCTGACCCGCGCCGACGCGGCGCTCTCGCTTCTCTCGCTCGCGGGCGCGGTGACCATGCTGTGGTCCCCTGAACTCGGCGTACCGCTGCCCGTCGATCTCGCCGAATGGGCTGGACTCGTGGGCGGGATGGGCTTCGCGATGAGCAACGTGCTGGTCGTCAAGATCACGCGCACCTTGCCCGCATGAAGCCCGAAATGCGCACCGCCGTGATCTTCGGCGGCTCGGCAATGGTGGCGTCGCTCGTGAGCCTGTTCGAGCCGATGCCCACGCCGCCCGCCCGCCCGCCTCGCAGATCGGCATGGTCGTGTTCATCGTGATCGGGCTGGGCGTCGTGCTCGCGACCAACAACACGATCGTGCAGCTCGGGCTTGCGCACGTGCCAGCCAATCGCGCGTCGCGATCATCATGCTGTTCGAACTCGTCGTCGTCGCCTTGTCGTCGTGGTTTTTCGCGGGCGAGGTGCCTGGCCCGCGCGAATGGGCGGGCGGCGCGTGCATCGTGCTCGCGGGTTTGCTGTCGGCGTGGGTGCATCGGCGCACGGCGGTGCCAGCGCCGGACCCGGCGGCATCGAACGACCTGCCGGACGATGGGCCCGACGACGCAGCGAACGAAGTTGCAGCAAACATGTCCGCAAGCAAAAAGAAATCGAGACGTGCGATGGTATGATGGAGCTCGCTCGATGAGCGCGCCGAGAAACACCGCAACACCGCAAGCGTCGAAACGGGGTGTCATCAAGTTAGGGCGTGCCTTGGCATGCGACGAATTCGTGTGACGGGCCGCTGAGCGGCTCGTTTGCTACTCATCCTTCGTAATTCAATTCCAACAGCGATATCGCCGTGCGTCTGACCTCGATAAAACTCGCTGGCTTCAAGTCCTTCGTCGATCCCACGCATTTCCAGGTCCCCGGCCAGCTCGTCGGCGTCGTCGGGCCGAATGGCTGTGGCAAGTCAAACATCATCGATGCCGTGCGCTGGGTGCTCGGCGAATCGCGCGCGTCCGAATTGCGCGGCGAGTCGATGCAGGACGTGATCTTCAACGGGTCGAACGCGCGCAAGCCGGGCAGCCGCGCCAGCGTCGAACTGATCTTCGATAACTCCGAAGGGCGCGCCGCCGGCCAGTGGAGCGCGTACGGCGAGATCGCCGTGAAGCGCGTGCTGACGCGCGAAGGCACCTCCAGCTACTACATCAACAATCTGCCCGCGCGCCGCCGCGATATTCAGGACATCTTCCTCGGCACCGGTCTCGGCTCGCGCGCGTACGCGATCATCGGGCAGGGCATGATCGCGCGGATCATCGAGGCGAAGCCCGAAGAACTGCGCGTGTTCCTCGAAGAAGCCGCGGGCGTGTCGAAGTACAAGGAGCGCCGCCGCGAGACCGAGAATCGTCTGCACGATACGCGCGAAAATCTGACGCGCGTCGAGGACATCATCCGCGAACTGTCGACGAATCTGGAGAAGCTCGAAGCGCAGGCGGTCGTCGCGACGAAGTACAAGGAACTGCAGGCGGATGGCGAGGAGAAGCAGCACCTGCTGTGGCTGTTGCGCAAGAACGAAGCGGGCAACGAGGCAGAGCGCCAGCAGCGCGCGATCCGCGATGCGCAGGTCGAACTCGAAGCGCAGACCGCGCGTCTGCGCGAAGTCGAAGCGCAACTGGAAACGCTGCGCATCGCGCACTACAGCGCCAGCGATGCGATGCAGGGCGCGCAAGGCTCGCTCTACGAAGCGAACGCCGAAGTGAGCCGGCTCGAGGCAGAGATCCGCTTCATTGTGGAATCGCGCAATCGCGTGCAGGCGCAGATCGCCGCGCTCACCGCGCAGCGCGAGCAATGGCAGGCGCAGGCGCAAAAGGCGCACGACGAAATCGAGACCGCCTCCGAAGCCTTGGCCGAAGGCGAGGAGAAGGCTGCCATCGCGCAGGAAAACGCCGCTGCGAAGCACGACGCGCTGCCTGCGCTGGAAGCACGCTGGCGCGACGCCCAGGCGCAACTGAACGAAGAGCGCGCAGGGATCGCGCGGGCCGAGCAGGCGTTGAAGCTGGAGGCGGCGCATCAGCGCAACGCGGATCAACAGCTTCAGCAATTGCAGCAGCGTCAGGAGCGTCTCAAGAATGAGGCGAAGGATCTCGACGCGCCCGACGAAGCGCATCTCGAAGATCTGCGCGTGCAACTCGCCGAGCACGAAGAGATTCAACGTGAGGCGCGGGAGCGTCTCGCCGATGCGCAGGAAACGCTGCCGCGTCTCGATGCCGAACGCCGCGCGGCGCAGGAGCGCGTGCAAAAGGAAAGCGCGCAGATCCATCAGCTCGAAGCGCGTCTGTCGGCGCTCAAGGCGCTGCACGAAAGAGTGCAGACCGAAGGCAAGATTCAGCCGTGGCTCGACAAGCACGAGCTCAGCGCGCTGCCGCGTCTGTGGAAGAAGCTGCATGTCGAAGCGGGCTGGGAAGCGGCGCTCGAATCCGTATTGCGCGAGCGTCTCGCCGCGCTCGAAGTCTCGAATCTCGACTGGGTCAAGGCGTTCGTGACCGATGCGCCGCCCGCCAAGCTCGCCTTCTATTCGCCGCCCGTCGCGGGCAAGCCGGTGGAGGCGCCGCAGGGCTTGCGGGCGTTGCTGTCGCTGGTGCGCATCGACGATCTGGGCCTGCGCGCCGTGCTCAACGAATGGCTCGCCACGACCTTCGTCGCGGACGATGTCGCGCAGGCGCTGGCATCGCGTAACCAGTTGCCGGACGGCGGTGCGTTTGTCGTTAAGGCCGGGCATATCGTGACGCGCGTCGGCGTCCAGCTTTACGCCGCCGATTCCGAGCAGTCCGGCATGCTCGCGCGTGTGCAGGAAATCGACAACCTCGGCAAGCAGGTACGCGCGCAGGCGTTGCTGTCGGACGAAGCGAAGGCCGAATCCGTGCGCGCCGACGCCGCCCATACGCAAGCTTCGCAAGCGCTTACCGACGCCCGCGCCAGCGCCGAACGGGCGACGCAACGCGTCCATGCGCTGCAAATGGACGTGCTCAAGCTCACGCAGGCGCATGAAAGCTACAAGCAGCGCAACACGCAGATCGGCGAGGAACTCGAGGAAATCGCCGCGCAGGTCGAGGAACAGCGCGCGCTGCGCGCCGAATCCGAAGCCGCATTCGAGCGTCACGACGGCGAGATCACGCAGTTGCAGGCGCGCTTCGAAGACAATCAACTGGCGTTCGAATCGCTCGACGAACAACTGACCGCCGCGCGTCATGAACTGCGCGAACTCGAACGCGCGGCCAGCGACGCGAGTTTCGCCGCGCGCGGACTGGCGGCGAAGATCGAGGAATACAAGCGTAATATCGACACGGCGCACGAGCAGAGCGAACAGATCGTGGGCACGCTGGAAGATGCGCGCGCCGAACTGGAAACCATCAACGAGCAGACGGCGCGGACTGGTTTGCACGATGCGCTCGAAGTGCGTGCCGCGCGCGAGGAAGCGCTGCATGCCGCACGCGTAGAACTGGACGATCTGACGGCACGTCTGCGCCAGTCGGACGAACAGCGACTGCTGGCGGAACGCTCGCTCCAGCCCTTGCGCGACAAGATCAACGAACTGCAGTTGAAGGAGCAGGCCGCGCGTATCAGTGGCGAACAGTTCGTCGAACAGTTGCAGGCGGCGGGCGTGGACGAAGCCGACCTACAGGCGAAGCTCACGCCGGACATGAAGCCGTCGTACCTGCAAGGCGAAGTCACGCGGCTGAACAACGCCATCAACGCGCTCGGTCCGGTCAACATGGCGGCGCTCGAAGAACTCGCCGTGGTGACCGAACGCAAGCGTTTTCTCGACGTGCAATCGGCCGATCTGCTCGATGCGATCACCACGCTGGAAGATGCGATCCAGAAGATCGACCAGGAAACGCGCGCGCTGCTGCAAGGCACGTTCGACGAAGTGAACCGGCACTTCGGCGAACTGTTCCCGCGTCTGTTCGACGGTGGACAGGCCAAACTGATCACGACCGGCGACGAAATCCTCGATGCCGGCGTGCAGGTGATGGCGCAACCGCCTGGCAAGAAGAATTCGACGATTCACCTGCTCTCGGGCGGCGAGAAGGCGCTTACCGCGACCGCGCTCGTGTTCGCGATGTTCCAGTTGAATCCGGCGCCGTTCTGTCTGCTGGACGAAGTGGACGCGCCGCTCGACGACGCCAACACCGAGCGCTTCGCGAATCTGGTGCGCGCGATGGCGGCCAAGACGCAGTTCCTGTTCATCTCGCACAACAAGATCGCGATGGAAATGGCGCAGCAACTGATCGGCGTCACGATGCAGGAGCAAGGCGTGTCGCGCATCGTCGCCGTGAACA
Organism: Candidatus Burkholderia brachyanthoides; assembly: GCA_001235855.1. GTDB lineage: Bacteria > Pseudomonadota > Gammaproteobacteria > Burkholderiales > Burkholderiaceae > Caballeronia > Caballeronia brachyanthoides. The sequence continues at coordinate 1,679 of LFJI01000001.1, read as the reverse complement.
TGGAATCGGCGGCGGGTTTTGCCCAGAATGGCTGAAGTCGGCGGTTTGCAGCACCAGGTATGAGTGGCGTGCATCGAACAGGCGACGGCGGATGAGCCGGCACGCGGCGGTGCGCGCGACAGATCGCGCGGCGCTTAACCCAAAAGAACGATGGAGCGTGCATGGACGAGTTGACACTCGGTTTGATCGGAGCGGGTGCCGTGGTGGTGGGCGGCGTGGTCGTGTACAACGCGTGGCAGAGCGCCAAGGTGCGCCGCAAGATGCCGCGCCCGATGCCCGACGACGCGGCCGATGCGCTCGCGCGCCAGGAATCGGACGACGATCAGCAGCCGTTCATCGAGCCGGTGCGGCAGTCGCGTCCCGCACCGGGCGGCGACAACGAAGCGCCGGTCGCGCGCGACGGCCGCGAAAGCCGCGGCGATTCGCGTATGGAACCAAGTTTCGGCGCATCGAGCGCGGCGGCGATCGTACTGCCAGTCGCGCCCGCCGACACGGCGCTCGATCTGCAGGCAGAAGCCACGTCAGGGGACGGCGCGGCGAACGAGGTGACGGAAGACAACGAGCGTATCGAAGACGACGACGCCCGCAGCGAACCGGTGATGCCCGCCGCGACCACCATCTCGTCGGTGCCGGCGGCGGTGGACCGGCACATCGACCGCGTGGTGCCGATCCGGCTGGCCGCGCCCGTACCCGGCGACCGCGTGATTCCGCTTGCACAAAAGCTGCGCCGCGCAGGCACGAAGCCGGTGACGATCGAAGGCAAGCCCGAAGGCGACAGCGCGTGGGAGATTCCGCGCAATGGCGTGCGCTATGAAGAACTGCGCGCGGCCACGCAGCTCGCCAATCGCAGCGGCCCGCTCAACGAACTGGAGTTCTCGGAGTTCGTGACCGACGTGCAGCGTCTGGCCGATGCCGTCGACGGCGCGCCGGATTTCCCCGACATGATGGAAACTGTCGGCATGGCGCGCGAACTGGACGGCTTCGCCGCGCAGTGCGACGCGCAGTTGTCGATCAATATCCTCTCCGACGGCGCGCCGTGGTCGGCGAATTACGTGCAGGCGGTGGCGTCGCAGGACGGCCTGCTGCTCTCGCGCGATGGCACGCGCTTCGTCAAGCTCGACGCGAAGCAGAATCCCGTGTTCATGCTCCAGTTCGGCGACACCAATTTTCTGCGCGACGACCTTACCTACAAGGGTGGCCAGATGATCACACTGGTGCTCGACGTGCCGGTCGCCAACGAAGACATCCTGCCGTTCCGTCTCATGTGCGATTACGCCAAGTCGCTGTCCGAGCGCATCGGTGCGCGTGTGGTGGACGATCAGCGCAGGCCGCTGCCGGAGTCCGCGCTGCTCGCCATCGAAAAACAGCTCATGACGCTGTACGCGAAGCTGGAGCAGGCTGGCATGCCGGCCGGTTCGCCCGCCACGCGGCGTCTTTTCAGTCAGTGAAACGGGCTTCGCGCGCCGCTGCCACGGGCGCGCGCCGGAAGTGAAGAAGATCGCGCCCCAGCCGGGGCGCTTTTCTTTGGTGCGCCGAGCATGCGCAACAGCTCGGGGGTGCAAGTCCCCTGCCCAACCTGATGGTGGTGAAGGACTAGCGAAACGCAAGGGCGTCGTCGCGAGGTGGGGTCTGAAGGAAGCGTATGGCAAAGCCACGACCTGACAAACAGAAATCAGATA